>JBFJWR010000039.1:0-13385 GCA_041623535.1 Pseudomonadales bacterium | reverse complement strand
GGCCTGATCACCGGCTGCATCACGGTATCGGCGGTTTCCCCAATCGGGTTGACCTGCCCACCGCGGTGCTACGGACCAAAAAAAAGCTGCCAGGTTCGCGCCTGGCAGCTTTTTCTTTTATCCGGGATTGAACGTCAGTTATTACCACGCGTGATATGACTGCGCTGATGGGCGATCAGGGAAGACAGCCCGCTGGGATCCAGGTCATTCTTGGCAATCAGCGACACGCGCTTGCGGCCCAGGTGATGAATCATACCGGTATCGAGGTACATGGTGTCGCTGCCGGAAATAATCACGATCACCGGGTCATCCTGCTTGCCCAGCAATTCCAGGATGAAATCGCGTCCTTTATCCACGCCCAGGTTGAGATCCACCAGGTAGGCCTCGAAATGCACCATGGACATGGCTTCGCGCGCTTCGTCGATGGTCTTTACATGCGTAAGGCTGAACCGGTGCGGCAACTGCACGGTGATGTAATCGCGTATCAGATCGGCATCATCTTCATCATCTTCCAGGTGGAGGATCTGAAAATCGCTGCCTATGGCCTCGTGGATCAGGACGTCCAGGTGAATGCCCGGCAGGTCAGCCTTGTCGAGGAAGAATAACTGCCCCTGGTTGATCATCTCGGTCAGGGTCTTGTCGATGGCCACCTGCGGCATGGCCGTGATCATGATGCAGGGCACGTGGCTGCCCGACTGGCGCAATTGCTGAATGAAATTTGTGCCCGTGCCGAGGAAATCCGCATCGCGCAACTGGTAATCCACCAGCAGGATGTCGTATTGCTGGAAGCTCATGAAGACGTTGGCGCCGCGGGTGTCTTCGATAGAATGAATGAGGTATCGCCCCGGGGCTTCCCGTTCCAGTTTGCTGGTGATGTACTCGACATCTTCCCGGTCGTCTTCAAGCAACAGTACTTTGATTTTCATGGTTTGAGTTTAACAGTTAATCGAATTTTCGGGCGCTGTGATCAACCCGCATTGCCTGGGCCACGGTAGATGCAGCCACTGGTACAGGTTTCGCGAACCACCACCTGCGATAATTCCGGAAGAGTAGGCTGCAATCGCTGCCAGATCCAGATGGCAATGTTTTCGCTGGTCGGGTTTTCCAGTCCGTTGATTTCGTTCAGGTAGTAATGATCCAGTTGCTCGCGGACCGGGGCAAACGCCCGCTTGAGATCGGCAAAGTCCATGACCCAACCGGACTGGTCGTTCACGGGGCCCTCGATATGTATCGCCACGCGGAACGAGTGACCATGGAGCCGGGCACATTTATGGCCTGCAGGCACACCCGGCAGGCGATGAGCCGCCTCAAAAGTGAATTCGCGGAAGATTTCCATGGGGTGTCCCCTCTGAATCGGGCGCGAATTATACTACGCAGCGCCGGGAAACCGGTCAGTTTCCGGGCAGAAGTTCGCCAGCCCAGGGGGCGCAGGGTTACTGGTTCAGAAAGCGGCGGGTGGAAGGGATATGCGTAAAGGAAATACGGATTCGCATGGCGAACAGGCGTTCCGGCGCGGCGTGCAGGAACTCTGTGAGCGCCATGCCCCGCTGGCAGGTATCGTCGCACGCCACGGCATACCCGAGTACTGGCACCGTGAACCGGGATTTGCCGGCATGCTGAATATCATCATCAGCCAGCAGGTTTCGAACCAGGCGGCCCGGTCAATCAACGAGCGGGTGCGGACGTTTCTCGGCGAGATCACTCCGGATACCGTGTTGCAGCACGACGTCGAGGCCCTGCGCACAGCCGGGCTGACCCGCCAGAAGGCCGGTTACTGCCTGGGTATCGCGGAGCAGATACGCAGCGGCACGCTGGATCTGGACGCGCTGGAGAGCCTGCCCGATGAGGACGCCCGTGCCGTGTTGATGAATATTCGCGGTGTCGGACGCTGGACGGCCGATATCTACCTGATGTTTGCCCTGCAACGCAATGACATCTGGCCGCTGGGTGACCTCGCACTGGCGCGGGCCATGCAGGACATCGAGCAACTGCCGGTCACACCGGATGCCACCGCGCAGAACCGTATCGCGCAATCCTGGCAGCCCTGGCGCGGCTGCGCGGCACGCCTGCTATGGCGGCACTACGTGGAAGAGACCGCGCAGGGTCGCAACTGGCAGGCGTCAGCCTGAGGCAGCGATCTCGGCGACCGGCTCGATGGTCACCAGTAATTGCCGGCCTTTCACCTGGTCGCCACGCTGGGCGCGCACCTCCTGCACCGTGCCGTTGATGCCGGCGCGCAGGGTGTGTTCCATTTTCATGGCTTCCATCACCACCAGCACCTGGCCGGCGGCAACGACCTCGCCGGGTTCAACCTCGACCGCGATGACCGCGCCGTCCATGGGTGCATTCACAATGCCACTGCCGGCGGCGTCGGCAATCCGTGGTGCATCCCAGGTGTGCAGGCTGAAGGCCGTGCTGCCGTGGGCGGTTTCCAGGTGAACTTGTCCGGCTGCGAAGGCATAACGGCGTTCGTACTTCACCCCCTGCAGTTCAAAGCGCAACACCTGTTCGGCAATGTCAATGAAACGCAGTTCAAGGGCGGTATCCCCGCAACGGGCGCAGAGCAGGCTCGCATCGGCTGCATCCAACTGCAGGTGAACGGCGACCGGGTCACTGCCGGCTGCGAGCAGCACCCGTTGTGCCACCGGCAGGCGCAGGCCGGTGGGTGCAAAGCTGGCACCACAGTGCCGGGAAGCGTGCAGGATGCCGGCCAGCACGTAGTCCAGTGCTTCCGGTGCAAATGGCTGCAGGGTCTCGTTATCGACAAACTCGGTGTCGATGAACGCGGTGGTGGCCGCGCCACTGGCGAACTCCGGATGGGCGAGCAACTCGCGCAGGAACTGCCGGTTGGTGGTGACACCCAGCGCCAATGAGCGATCCAGTGCGCGGATCAGCCGCAAACGGGCCTCTTCGCGATCTTCACCCCAGGCGATGAGTTTGCAAAGAATCGGATCGTAATGGGGCGACACGACCTGGCCGGGCTGTATGCCGGCATCAATGCGCAGTCCGGCACCCTCGTCAGGCAGCCAGTTCAGCACCGTACCGGTTTGTGGCATGAAGCCCTGGCCCGGGTCTTCGGCATAAAGGCGCACCTCGATGGCGTGGCCGTGCAGGCGCACGTGTTCCTGCGCAAGGGGCAGCACCTCGCCCTGCGCGATGCGCAACTGCCAGCTGACCAGGTCCACGCCGGTGATCAGTTCCGTGACCGGGTGTTCAACCTGCAGGCGGGTGTTCATCTCCAGGAAGTAAAAACTGCCATCTGCTGCCAGCAGGAATTCGACCGTGCCGGCGCCCACGTACTGGCAACTTTGCGCGGCCAGCACCGCGGCGTCACCCATGCGCTGGCGCAAATCCGCATCGACAGCCGGGGAGGGCGCTTCTTCAATGACCTTCTGGTGGCGTCGCTGCACCGAGCAATCCCGCTCGGCGAGGTGGATGCAGTTGCCGTGGGTATCACCGAACACCTGTATTTCCACGTGCCGTGGCCGGACGATGGCTTTTTCCAGGATCAGTTCGTCGCTGCCGAAACCGTGCAGCGCTTCGGAACGGGCCGAGCGCAGTTCGCTGACCAGATCGCTGTCGGCATCCACCAGTCGCATGCCACGCCCGCCACCACCCGCCGCGGCCTTGATCATGACCGGGAAGCCGATGCGCTCGATTTCCTTCAGCAGCGTTTCGTCATCCTGTGCGCCGCCATCATAGCCGGGCACGCAGGGAACCCCGGCTTCGCGCATGGCGATCTTGGCCGCCCGCTTGTTGCCCATCAGTTCGATGGCTTCCGGGGTCGGCCCGATAAAAGTCAGCCCCGCATCTGAACAGGCGCGCGCGAACCCGGCGTTCTCGGCAAGAAACCCGTAACCCGGATGGATGGCGTCGGCGCCAGTCTGGCGCGCAGCCTGCAACAGGGCTTCGACGTTCATGTAGGACTCGCCGACCGGCGCGCCGCCGATGCAGACGGCCGTGTCCGCGACGCTGGCATGCAGGGCATTGCGGTCGGCCTCAGAGAACACCGCGACCGTCTGGTATCCCTGGCTGCCGGCGCCACGCAGTATGCGTACCGCGATCTCTCCGCGGTTTGCTACCAGTACTTTACTGAATCGTTTCATACAGCGATTCCCTGTTCATTCCGCCCAGGCGGGTTTGCGCTTGCCGATAAAGGCCATGGTGCCTTCGGTTCCTTCCGTACCCTGTACTGCCGCGGAAAACGAGCGGGCTGCGTCATCCAGCAGCGCGTCCAGCTCCTGGCGCCCGACATTCAGCATCAGTTGCTTGGTGACCGCGTTGGCCTGCGGTGCGCAACTGCGCACCTGCGCCAAGGTGGTGGTCAGCAGGTTTTCCAGGGCTTCGGTGGTTTCGGCCACCTCATGGACGATGCCCAGTGCACATGCCGCATTGCCATCGAAGCGCGCGCCGGTCAGGGCCAGTCGGCGTGCCTGGGTCAGGCCGATGCGTTTGACCACGAACGGTGCAATCTGCGCGGGTGGAATGCCCAGCGAGGTTTCCGGCAGGCCGAACTTGGCCTGCGCATGCGACAAGGCGATGTCCGAGATACAGCACAGGCCGAAGCCGCCGCCCAGCACGGCACCCTCGGTCACGGCGATGATGACCTGCGGTAACTGTTCTGCACGCACCAGCATGCGGCCAAACTCGCGATTCAGATCGTAGTACGGGTCACCGTCGGACTTCGCAGCGGCGCCCCGTGCCGCGGCCATGTCCTTGATGTCGCCACCGGCGCAGAAATGGCCGCCCGCGCCGCGGATGACCAGGGCCCGCACATCGGCGTCCTGCTCAATGGCATCGAAGACCTGCATGAATTCGCGCACCATGGCCAGGCTCATGGCATTGCGGGCATCCGGCCGGTTGATGGTGACGTGCAGGAATGGCCCGTCCAGGGCCAGCTGCAGGGTTCCGGTTTCAGGCAGTTGCATTGGTTTTTTTCCCTTCGTCTGCAGTCGCGGTGTCACTGGCCGACGGTTTGCGTTTGCCCGGCAGGATGCCCATGAACTTGCAGATGATACCCAGCATCATTTCATCGGCGCCGCCCCCGATCGAGATCAGGCGCGTATCCCGGTACGCGCGCGAGACCACGTTGTCCCACATGAAGCCCATGCCGCCCCAGTACTGCAGGCAGGCATCGGTGACTTCACGGCTCAGGCGACCGACCTTGAGCTTGGCCATGGAGGCGAGACGGGTGACATCCTTGCCGCCGACATAGTCTTCCACGGCCTGGTACACCAGTGCGCGCAGGCATTCCACTTCGGTCTGCAGTTCGGCCATGCGAAAGTGTATGGCCTGGTTGTCGATGAGTTTCTGGCCGAAAGTTTCCCGTTCCCGGCAGTACTCGATGGTCGCGTTGATGCAGCTTTCCAGGCCCTTGATGCCGACCGCGGCGCCGTACAGGCGTTCTTCCTGGAACTGGATCATCTGCATCATGAATCCCATGCCTTCAGCGCCGATGCGGTGCCGTTGTGGCACGCGCACGTCATCAAAGAAGATCTGCGCGGTATCCGAAGAGCGCATGCCCAGTTTGTTCAGGCGCGGCGAAACCTCGATGCCGGGGCTGTTCATGGGCACGATGATCAGCGACTTGTTCTTGTGTGCCGGGCCGTCCCCGGTGTTCGCCAGCATGCACATCCAGTCGGCCTGCGTGGAGTTGGTGATCCACATCTTGGAACCGTTGATAATGTAGTCGTCGCCGTCCTTGCGGGCGGTGGTTTTCAGTCCGGCGACATCCGATCCGGCGCTCGCTTCGCTGACGCCGATGCAGGCCACCATGTCGCCCTGGACGGCCGGTGCGAGAAATTCCTTCTTCAGTTCATCGCTGCCAAAGCGTGCCAGCGCCGGCGTGGCCATGTCGGTCTGTACGCCGATAGCCATCGGCAGGGCACCACAGCTGGCGCGGCCCAGTTCCTCGGCAAACACCACCTCGTAGCTGTAGTCGAGGCCCATGCCACCGCACTCAACCGGCTTGGTGATGCCCAGCAGGCCGAGATCGCCCATCTTCTTGAACAACTCCTTGGCGGGGAAAATACCTTCTTTTTCCCACTCATCGACATGCGGATTGATTTCTTCGTCCACGAACCGCGCCACGGTACGGCGCAGTTCATTGTGTTCGGATGTGAATTTCATGATGAATACTCCAGGTCGGGTTCAGAGTCGGGCGACGCCGAACGTGTTGGGTTGCAGCTTGCGCAGATCCGCCTCGTGGCAGATATCAAGCAGGAACGAAAGTACGTTGCGGGAATCGCGGGGATCGATCAGGCCGTCGTCCCAGAGATGCGAGGTACCGTAGAGCGCGGTGGATTCTTTCTCGAGCTTGTCCTCGGTGGCCTTGGCCATGACCTCCAGCATCTTGGGGTCGGCTTCCTTGCCCATCTTGGCGTGTTTGTCCTCGGTGACGATCTTGAGCACCATGCCGGCCTGCGCGCCGCCCATGACTGCGACCTTGGAGTTCGGCCAGGCGAAGATGAAACGCGGATCCAGTCCGCGACCGCACATGGCGTAGTTGCCGGCGCCGTACGAGCCCCCGATCACCAGCGAGATGCGGGGCACGCGCGCATTGGCCACTGCCTGGATCATTTTTGCACCGTGCTTGATGATGCCGTTCTGTTCGGCATCGGTGCCGACCATGAACCCGGTGGTGTTGTGCAGGAACAGCAGTGGTGTGTTCGACTGATCGCACAACTGGATGAACTGCGCGGCCTTGGCAGCACCCTGGGGCGTGATCGGGGCATTATTGCCGATCACACCGCAGGCCTGGCCCTCGATTTCGATGTGGCCACACACAGTCTGCTGGTCGAACTCGTTTTTGAAATCAAAGAATTCCGAGCCGTCGGCGATACGCGCGATCACTTCCCGTACGTCGTAGGGTTTGCGGGCATCCGCCGGCACCAGGCCGAGCAGTTCCTCGGTCGGGTACAGCGGCGCACGGCCAGTCCTGCGCAGTCGCGGTGCCAGTTGTTCGTTCCAAGGCAGGCTGGCCATGACCTCTCGTGCCAGGCGTATGCCATCGCTGTCGTTTTCGGCGAGATACTCTGCCGTGCCGGCCACCTGTGCGTGCATGGCGGCCCCGCCCAGATCTTCGGCGCTGGCAATTTCACCGGTCGCCGCCTTCAGCAGCGGCGGACCGGCGAGGAACATCTTGCAACCGTCCCGTACCACGATCACGTAGTCGGACAGTCCGGGCTGATAGGCGCCACCGGCGGTCGCGTTGCCATGCACCACGGTCACCTGCGGGATGCCCGCTGCCGAGGAACGCGCCTGGTTGGCAAAGGTGCGGGCGCCTTCGACGAAAATCTCGGCCGCGTGGTTGAGGTTGGCGCCACCACTCTGAGCCAGTGTCACCGAGGGCAGTTTGTTCTCGCGGGCGATCTCCTGCAGGCGCAGCGTCTTGCGCAGTCCGGCCGGATTGATGGTGCCGCCTTTCACCGCGTAGTTGCTGGCGGTGACCATGCAGCGCACCCCCGAGACGTAACCGATGCCGGCAATGATGCCGCCACCGGCTGCCGAACCGTCCTTGTCTTCGTAGCGCTTGTGCCCGGCCAGTGCTGCCAGTTCCAGGAATGGAGAGCCAGGGTCCAGCAGCTGGGCGACCCGGTCCCAGGGCATCAGCAGGCCGCGTTGCTCGTACTTCTCACGACTGGCCTCGGCGGCGTCGCGGGTTTTCTGCTGCGCGTCGCGGAACGTGGCGATCGCGGCAAGCATGGCTTCCCGGTTGGCGGCAAACTCCTCGCTGCCGGTGTCGATGCGTGATTCGAAGGCGGGCATTACTTGAGAATCTCCGGTTCCACGGCGCGATGAAAGCCGTTAAAGGATTCTGACTTGCTCCTGGCCGGCATTGGCCACAGGGCGCTGCCCAGCGGTGAACCACCGTCTACCTGCAGGGTGGCGCCATTGATGTAGGCTGCGCCCTCGCTCAGCAGGAAGCAGATCGCGGCGCTGCATTCCGCTTCCGTGCCCAGGCGTTTCAGTGGCACGTGATCGCGCAACTTGGGAATGATCTGTTTGACCGGTCCTTCGTAGGTGTCCATGCCACTGGAAGCGATCCAGCCGGGCGCCACCGCATTCACGCGCACACCGGCATATCCCCATTCATAGGCGGCGGTCTTGGTCAGGTTCTCCATGCCGGCCCGTGCGGCGCCGCTGTGGCCCATACCCGGCATGCCGCCCCACATGTCCGCGATAATATTGACGATGGCACCGCCGTGTTTGCTCATGCTCTGGGTAAAGACCTCGCGGGCAAACAGGAAGCCACCGACCAGGTTGGTGCGTACCACGGTCTCAAACCCTTTCTGGTTGATCGCGGCCAGTGGCGAGGGAAACTGGCCACCGGCATTGTTCACCAGTCCGTCGATCTGACCGCACTCTGCGAGCGCGGCTTTTACCGTGTCGCGTACGGCTTCTTCCTGGCGGATATCACAACTGAATCGCAGCGGCGTGATGCCACCATCCTGCTCGATCTCGCCGGCCACCACGTCGAGTTTTTCGATCTTGCGGCCAATGAGCACAACACGGGCACCCAGTGCCGCCAGTTCATGTGCAATGCAACGGCCGATGCCACTGCCGCCGCCGGTGACGATGATGTTCTTGCCGGTGAACAGGTCCGGGCGCAGTACGCTGGAGTAGGGCATGTGCAGGTTTCCTCGGGTCAGGTCAGGTCGCGGGCCATTGCGGTGGATACGGGAATCGGCATGTCCAGCAGTTGCTGGGCGAAAGCCTTGCCCTGCGGATCGATGCGCAGGCTGGCGACGCCACCGCCGCCCAGGCTGTTTCGCAGCAGGAAATTCAGCGCGTGGATGCCGGGTAATTCGTAGCGCTCCACGGAGCCGGTCTGCGGATCAAGCACGTGTTGCATCCATTCGGCGACCGCGGTCTCGGTGAGCGCCGCACGCAGGTACGGCAGGTACTCCGGCCGCCGCGCAACGATGCCGATATTGGAGTGATTGCCCTTGTCGCCACTGCGACCCCAGGCGAGTTGAACCAGTGGCACGGCCTGCCGGCCATCGGTAGCGACCTTGCCCGGCGCGAGCGCCGGCAGTTCCAGTTCAGTGCCCGTCGTGCGCAGGGTGCACGGGATGGATGTGCCGTCCAGGTCGATGGTCACCTGCACCTGCTCCTTGGGCATCAGGAAGCCAAAGTGACGGATCATCGGGTACACGGTGGGACGACCACCCACCAGGCCCGTCAGGCCCGGCGCCATGCCGACCCCGGCATGGGCGATTTCCCGGGAAAACAGCACCAGGGCCTGCTTGTCCTTATGACTGGCCCCCAGTTTCATGACCACTTCGCGGGTCCCGGTGGACCGGGCATGCGGCCCGTACGTGGATTCCGCCCCCAGCAGTTCCAGGCTGGTCTCACGAAAGGGCGGGATGTTCTTTTCTTCGAACAGGCGCGATACGCGTTTAAAAATCGCTTCGCCCACCTTGCGTGCCTTGCCCGCAGCATCGCGGCCGGCGATCAGGCAACTGCCGATGATGCGAAAGCCATCCTGGTAGGTGGACGACACCTTGTAAAAAGGAGACGGTGCACGCCCGGTCGCGCCGGATACCGCCACCCGGTCCGGGCCGATCTCTTCTACCTGTACCGTGGAAAAATCACAGGTCACATCCGGCAGCAGGTAGGCGCGTGGATCGCCGATTTCGTAGACGAGTTGTTCGCACACCGTGGCGCGCGTCACCATGCCACCGGTACCGGCAACCTTGGAGACTACAAAGCTGCCGTCGCCCGCGCATTCGACGATGGGAAACCCCATGTTGTCGTAATCGCGCACCTGCTCCCAATCGGTGAACAGGCCGCCGGTACATTGCGCGCCGCACTCGACGATGTGTCCGGCCAGGCTGCCCTGTGCGAGCCGGTCGTAGTCGTCCAGTGACCAGCCAAACTCGTGAATCAGCGGGCCCAGTGCGAGTGCACTGTCGACCACGCGCCCGGTGATGACGATATCGGCACCGGCTGCCAGCGCGTCGGCGATCGGCTGGGCGCCGAGATAGGCATTCATGGTGAAGCAGACCGGGGGCAGGGGGGCACCGCTGTCGATCTCGGTCACACCCGCTGCGGCGAGTTGCTTGCGCTGCCCGGCCACGTTATCGCCGAGCACCACCGCAACTTTCAGGTCCAGGCCCTTGGACGCCAGCAGTTCGCGCAGTTTCTGCCCGCAGGACTCCGGGTTCACGCCGCCGGCATTGGTGATGACCCTGATTTTGCGCTGGGCAATTTCTTCGGCGAGGCCGTTCATCTCCCGGCTGACAAAGTCGGTGGCATAGCCTTCGTCGGGTTTGCGCATGCGGGCGCCGGCCATGATCGACATGGTGACCTCGGCCAGGGTTTCAAACAGCAGGTAGTCCAGGTCGCCGCCCCGGACCAGTTGTGGTCCGGCCACCTCGGTGTCGCCCCACATCGCACTGGCACAGCCGATGCGTACGGTTTTCGGTCCATCACTCATGGTTGGCCGTCTCCCTGGTAATTTGCCTGTTGTTGGGCCGAGAATATGCCCTCAAAGCCTACAAAGCAAGCGCTTGGTTTGCAAATAACGGGGGCCGCGTATACGCTCTTTTTTCATGGAAGATCATGTCTTGACACCCCCGGCCACAACCCCCGACGAGGATCAGCTGCTCGCTGACATGATTCGTCGTGGCGAGGTTACGGATCCCGCCAGTGCGCGCGGCAAGCTACTGCGCGCCGCCGTTGAACTGTTCCGTCGCGAGGGCTACGAGCGCACCACGGTGCGCGATCTCGCGGCAGCAATCGGTATCCAGTCGGGCAGTATTTTTCACCACTTCCGCAGTAAGCCGGAAATCCTCCACGCAGTGGTGGAAGAGTGCATCCGTATCACCACGGCGCGCCTGAAAGCTGCCGCTGCCCTGCATGAGCAGCCGGCAGACCAGTTACGGGCCCTGATCCGCTCGGAACTGGAAGCCATCAATGGCCGGTCTGCCGATGCGCTCAGCGTCACCGTGTTCGAGTGGCGCTGCCTGCCCGAGGCCAGCCAGCAGGAACTGCTGGTCTGGCGACGCGAGTACGATGCGGTCTGGATGGATGTACTGCGCCGTACCCGGCCGGAACTGCCAGCCGACGAGATCTTCGTGATACGCCGCCTGTTAATGGGCGCGATCAGCTGGACACACACGTGGTATAACCGCGAGGGGCGGCTGGATCTGGATGAACTGGCCATCCGCATCTGGAACCTGGCGGTTCCGGGCGAAACAGGGACTTTTTCATGATTCGACGTGTGCTTCTCGGTGTACTGCTCTTCCTGGCTGCTTACCTGGCGTTCTGGCCGACCTCGGTGGAGCCGATCGCCTGGGCACCTGACCGCATGCGCGGCGACCTGCCTCCCAACGAGCGACTCGCCCCGGCCCGCCGGGTGGAACTGGCCGGCATTGAAGGGCCGGAAGATGTCGCAGTCGGCACGGACGGGGCGGTGTATGCCGGTATGGTCGATGGCAAGATCGTGCGCATAGATCCCAAGACCGGACTCCACCACGTGATTGCTGAAACCGGGGGCCGGCCCCTGGGGCTGGACTGGGAAACGCGCGGGCGGCTGATCATTGCCGATGCAGACAAGGGCCTGCTGAGCCTGAACGTGGCGACCGGCAACCTGGAAGTGCTGGCCACCGAGGCCGGGGGGCGGCCGTTTCGCTTTACCGATGATGTGGATGTCGGCGCGGATGGCCTGATTTACTTTTCGGATGCCTCTGATCGTTTCGGGATTCACGACTACAAGCTGGATATTCTCGAGAGTGCCGGCAACGGGCGCCTGCTGAGCTATGACCCGGCCAATGGCCGCGTGCAGACCCTGATCGATGGCCTGCAGTTTGCCAACGGGGTGGCGGTTTCCCCGGATGCATCGTTCGTGCTGGTGGTCGAAACCGGTCGTTACCGGGTCCACAAGCACTGGCTGACCGGCCCGGACAAGGGCGCCACCGAAATCCTGATTGATCAGTTGCCGGGGTTCCCGGACGGTGTCTCATCCAACGGGCGGGGCACGTACTGGATTGCCATCCCATCGCCACGAAATCCGTTGCTGGATCAACTGGCAAATATGCCACGCATCCGCAAGGTGGTGGCGCGCCTGCCGGCGGCTTTCCACCCCAAGCCGATCCGGCATGCCATGGCGCTGGGTGTGAATGCGCAGGGACATGTGCTGCACAACCTGCAGCAGCCCGATGGCCGCCCGCTGACCATGATTACCAGTGTTGAGGAAGTGGGCGGGTCGCTCTACCTGGGCAGCCTGCAGGGCCCGGCATTCGCCATCCTGACCGCGCCGCACTGACCGAAAGCATCACCTCACGGTCAAGTTTTTCCGGGTCCAGCCGAAACAGGGACAGGCTCACCGGAGGGACCCGACCATGTTTACGCGACTGCTGAAGCGAAATAAAGATGAACTTTCTGCCACGGAACTGGCACAGCTGCAGGAAACTGCCCGGGTACTGAAGAGAATGTGCGACCAGCACGTTTTCGTGGACGTGCGGGTTCCGGCGCGGGAGGAATCCTGGCGCAGCATGCTGCTGGGCGTTTTTGCCGATGCCCGTGAATTGCACATGGATGAACTGTTTCCGGTTGGCGAAGCCGGTGAACTGCGCAACGGCGACCGGCTGGTGCTGACCCTGCGGGACCACGACACCACCATACGCATCAATACGGAAGTCCTGCGCCTGGTGCGCGATGGCGATTTTGTCAGTTATTTTCTCAAGCTGCCGGTACATTCCGAGCAGAACCAGCGCCGCGACTGCTGGCGCATGCCGCTCAAAGCGCATGCGGACGTTGGCTTCTCAGTGACCCTGGGACAACGGGAACTGCGTGCAGCCCAGCCCATGGACCTGTCCCAGGAAGGCATACGTGTGGCTTTTCCGGGTGATTTTCCCGAGATGGAAGCCGGCCGCAGTGTGCTGCGCGACTGCCGTCTTGAACTCGGCGACCTGGGCACCGTGCGCTGCCAGCTGGTCGTGCGCAATGTCGAAGAGGGCAACGGCTCGGAAACCGTGATCGGCGCAAGTTTTTCCAATCTCACCGGTTTCGAGCGTCGGCAGATTTCCAGCTTCCTGGCGGCCAGCCAACGCTCCATGTTGCGCAAGATCGCCGCCTGACGCGTTCCGGCCACATCACCTCTGACTGGCGAAGCCGGGCGCATGGCGCCCGGCTTCTTTGTTCTAGCTGATTGACGCCTCTCGGCAGATCAGTACAATGCGCCTTCCTTTTGAACGACAGCCTCCGGGTTGTCTGATTGGGTGAATAGCTCAGTTGGTAGAGCGCCGCCCTTACAAGGCGGATGTCGGGGGTTCGAATCCCTCTTCACCCACCATATCGGTGGAGCGGTAGTTCAGCTGGTTAGAATACCGGCCTGTCACGCCGGGGGTCGCGGGTTCGAGTCCCGTCCGCTCCGCCAT
>JBFJWR010000038.1:0-13449 GCA_041623535.1 Pseudomonadales bacterium | reverse complement strand
GTCCAGCCCGGCAAATCCTCGTACACCGGGATCAGTTCCTCGTAACCCTCGATATCCATGGGCTGTACTGCAGCCCCGCCATCGGGTCGCCGGTATTCGACGCAGACGCGAATCGTATCCAGCCCGTCCAGCACATCGAGCTTGGTCAGGCACAGTCCGGAAATACTGTTGATCTGTATCGCCCTGCGCAGCGTCACGCAATCGAACCAGCCACAGCGCCGCGCGCGCCCGGTCGTCGCGCCAAACTCGGCACCACGTTGCGCCAGGTGCGCGCCGGAATCGTCAAACAGTTCGGTGGGAAACGGCCCGGACCCGACGCGTGTTGCATAGGCCTTGGTGATGCCCAGCACGTAATCGAGGTAGAGCGGGCCGAAGCCGCTGCCGGTGGCCGTACCACCCGCCGTGGTGTTCGAGGAAGTCACATAGGGATACGTACCATGGTCGATGTCCAGCAACGCACCCTGCGCACCTTCAAACAGGATATTCCGGCCTTCGCGCCGATAGCCGTGCAGCATCTCGGCGACATCGGCAACCATCGGCTCGAGCTGGTCCGACATGGCCAGCGTCTCTTCGAGTACCTGGTGGAAGTCCACCACGTCTGACTTGTAATAGTGGCGCAGTGCAAAATTGTGATAATCGATGACCTCACCGAGTTTCGCGGCAAAGCGTTCACGATGAAACAGGTCGCCCAGGCGCAATCCGCGCCGTGCTGCCTTGTCTTCATAAGCCGGGCCAATGCCGCGGCCGGTCGTCCCGATCTTGCTGGCACCGCGCGCTTTCTCGCGTGCGAGGTCCAGTTGCACGTGATACGGCAGGATCAGCGGACAGGCGGCGCTGATCCGCAGGCGATCGCGCACCGGCACGCCCTTCGCTTCCAGTTCGGCGATCTCGCCGAGCAGTGCGGCAGGCGCCAGCACGACACCGTTGCCAATCAGGCACATGACACCTTCGCGCAGGATGCCGGAAGGAATCAGGTGAAGAACTGTCTTCTCGCCATCGATCACCAGCGTATGCCCGGCGTTATGCCCACCCTGGAAACGAACCACCGCGGCCACTTCTTCGGTGAGCTGATCGACGATCTTGCCCTTGCCCTCGTCTCCCCACTGGGTGCCAAGAACTACAACTGCCTTACCCATGATTAATGTGCTTCCTGATTTTCGGATTCGATGAGCTGCCACTGACCCTTGATATTCTCGAGCCGCCGCGTAGCGGCCGGCAGGTCCGCAACAGCGGAAAAAACAACTCGCTCGCCAGCGGCGCGCAGTCTTGCGACCAGTTCGCCAAGCTGTGCATCGCCGTCCAGTGGCGCATGTATCGACGGCACCGGTTGTGGCAGGGGGCGAAACTCGGCCAGCCGCCGGAGGTTGGCGCTGAAACCGGTCGCCGGGCGCGCGCGGCCAAATACCGCACCGATGTCGTCATAACGCCCGCCCTTGGCAACCGCTTCGCTCTCACCCTGCAGGTAAGCCGCAAACACAACGCCAGTGTGGTAGTGATACCCGCGCAGTTCACTGAGGTCAAAACACAGTTCCAGGTCGGCATGACGGGCCAGCAACGCCGCGCCCAGGGCGCGTAGTTCTTCCAGTGCAGCAGTGACACCGTCTGGCGCTGCCGCCAGTACCTTCGCCGCATCATCGAGCGCGGCAAAATCACCGTGCAGACGCGGCAGCTCGTAAAGCATTTCACGCAGCGACGGGTCAGCCACCACCTGCACGAAATCGCGGATCTCGGGCATGGCCTTGCGCTGCATCAGCGCGAACAGTGCCTGTTCCTGGTCTTCCTGCAGCCCTGCCGCTGCAGTCAGTGTGCGGAAGATTCCGACGTGGCCAAGATCCAGGCTGATGCGGGGCACGTTAGCCACCTTGAGGCTCTCTATCATCAGTCCGACAATTTCCAGGTCACCGGCAGACGTCGCCTCGCCATACAGTTCGGCGCCCACCTGCACCGGGGTGCGTGACCCGGATACATCCTCGGGACGCGACTGCAGCACGCTGCCGGCATAGCAAAGGCGCACCTGGCCGCTGGCTTCGAGTGCATGCGCATCAATGCGGGCAACCTGCGGCGTGATATCCGCGCGCACACCCATCATGCGACCAGTCAGCTGGTCGGTGATTTTGCAGGTGGCGAGATCGAGTTCATGACTGCCGCTGATCAGCAGTGAATCGAGATATTCGACCAGCGGCGTAATGACCAGGTCATACCCCCAGCCCCAGTAATGATCCAGCAGATCGCGCCGCAGGCTTTCCAGGCGTTCGGCCTGGGGTGGCAGCAACTCATCGACGCCGTCAGGTAGCAGCCAGTAATCCACCGGCTTGTCTTTATTCACAGCCTTAAGGTCCGTTCAGTTGATGAGATACAGGATAGCCGTGCCGGTCAGCATACTCGCCAGGCCGATCTGCCGCATGGTGCGGTCATCGATCTGCGCCAGCAGGCTGGCCATTTCGCGCCACCGGCGTGGATACAGAAAGGGCAGAATGCCTTCTATGACCAGCATCAGGCAGAACGCGACCGCCAACTGGTGCCCAAAGTCACCCATGTTAAATCTGGTCGTCAGCACTCACGCCAGAACACCTGGCTGCGAGATGACTAACGCCCGTCCTTGTTTTTCAGGTAATCAAAGAACTGGCCCTTGGGCTCCACCACCAGCAAGTCGTTCTGATTATTGAAGACTTCCTTGTAGGCCTGCAGGCTGCGGTAAAAACGGTAGAACTCGCGATCCTTGGTGTATGCCGCTGCATAGATGGCGGCAGCTTCGGCATCCCCCTCACCGCGGGTACGTTCTGCATCACGGAAGGCAGAGGCCAGCAACACGCGGCGCTGCCGGTCGGCATCAGCCTGGATACCTTCAGCCAGTTCGCGACCTTTCGAACGATGCTCACGCGCTTCGCGTTCCCGTTCCGAGTTCATGCGGTCAAACACTGCCTGGCTGACTTCCGATGGCAGATCGATGCGCTTCACCCGGATGTCCAGAATTTCGATGCCCAGTTCCTTGCGCGTGATCGCGTTCAGGCTGAGGGTCAAATCCGACATCAGCTGATCCCGTTGGCCGCTGACCACCTCGTGCATGTCACGCACACCGACCTGGTTACGCAGACCTTCATCGACCCGCGGCATCAGCAGGCGTGCAGCGATAAATTCATCGCCACTGGTGGCCGTGTAGTAGTCACGAACCTTCTCGATACGCCACTTGACGAAGGAATCGACCATCACGGCTTTCTTCTCGACCGTCAGGTAGCGCTGCGGGGAGGTATCCAGCGTCAGCACCCGCGCATCGAAACGGCGCACCTCGTTCAGTACCGGAATTTTCCAGTGCAGGCCCGGCGGGATGTCAGCATCCACGATTTCACCGAACTTGAGCAGGATCGCACGTTCTTTCTCGTTGACGGTGTACAGCGTGTTGAACGCCAGCAGGACCAGAACGCCGATCGTTGCCAGTACACCCATGCCCTTGTTACCCATTAGCGAGCACTCCTTCTGCTGGTGGTGCCGCCGGATTCACGACGCTGCCGTTCGCGCAGTTCGTCCATGATCCGGTCGGTCAGCGCCTTGATGCCGTGATCATCGAGATTCTCGACCCGGGCACCCTCGGCAACGCTCTGGGTACGTGCGCCACCCATGCGATCCAGCGGCAGGTAGAGCATGTTGTTGCCACCCTCGGTGTCCACCAGGATCTTGGATGTGTTGGCAAGCACCGACGATACGGAATCGATGTACAGACGGTCGCGGGTGACTTCCGGCGCCTTCTTGTATTCAACCAGCAGGTTGGTGAAGCGATCGGCCTCACCGCTGGCTCGCGAGATCACTTCCTCTTTGTAGCCGTTGGCTTCTTCAATGATCCGTTGCGCCTTGCCTCGCGCCTCCGGGATAACGCCATTGGCGTAGGCCTGCGCCTCGTTCTTGACCCGCTGTTCGTCTTCACGGGCCTTGATCACATCATCAAAAGCTGCCTGGACTTCCTTGGGCGCTTGCGTGTTTTCCACATTGATCTGGGTCACTTCCAGCCCGGTGCCATAGCTGGTCAGGTAGGTCTGCAGGCGGGTCTGCACCTCGCGGGCGACCAGTTCGCGGCCTTCGGTCAGCACCTGGTGCATCGCGGAGCCACCCACCACGTGACGTAATGCACTCTCAGCTGCGTGCTTCAGGCTGACCTCGGGATCACGCACCTTCAGCAGGAAATCCCGCGGATCAGAAACCCGGTACTGTACCGAAATGCTGACTTCGACGATGTTTTCATCTTCCGTGAGCATCAGGGCCCGGTGCGCATGCGAGCGCACGGCGTTGACGTTCACGCGCAGCACTTCGTCTATCAGCGGGGGATTCCAGTGCAGGCCGGCGCTCACCACATCGTGGATCTTGCCGAAACGCAGGATCACACCTCGCTCGGCTTCCTCGATACGGTACAGGCCGGCAACAATCCAGGCGATCACTGCGCCACCGATCACCAGGCCAGCCAGGCTGCCAAAGTTGCCACTGCCACCGCCGCCGCGCCGGGAACCACCACCGCCACCGCCGAACAGGCCGTCTACGCGGTCCCGCAGCTTGCGCAGCAGTTCATCGAGGTCGGGTGGGCCATCGTTATTACCACCACGACGTCCGCCGCCCCAGGGGTCTTGATCCTTTCCGTTATCGCCGGGTTCGTTCCAGGACATGATCGGTTCTGTTACTCCACATAATGAGAGGTGCGCCGTGCGCACCCGAAGTCCGGGGGGGATTCTACCAGCTTGCGAACAAACTTCACCCGCGATTATTTATCGGCGCCGGTTCCGTCACGACCGGCCAGGCCCAGGCGCTCCTGCATGGCCGGGCTGACCCGCACCCGCAACAGCCAGCCACCATTGTCGGCCGAACTCTCGCCAACGACCACCCCGGCCTGGTAAAGCCGGGCCCGCAGGCGTGCCTCGGCGGGACTGACCGGCAATTCGAGTTCCTCTATCCGGCCATGCAGGGCCTCCTGGATCGCCTCGGGCAGCAGTTCCAGGCCGGCTCCGCTCACCGCCGAGAGACGGACCGCACGCACATTGCCGTCGCTGTCCCGTTCAATACCCGGAACCAGCGCCTCCATCTGATCGATCTTGTTGTACACCAGCAACTGCGGGATGTCCTGGGCACCGATCTCCTTCAGCACGCTCTGCACCTGCTGGAAATGCGCATCGCGCTCCGGCTCAGCGGCATCGATCACGTGCAACAGCAGGCGGGCCGACAGGGTTTCCTCGAGCGTGGCCTGGAAGGCTTCCACCAGGGTGTGCGGCAGATGACGGATGAATCCGACCGTATCTGCAAGCACGACCGACACGGTCGGTGCCAGGTCCAGTTTGCGCAAAGTTGGATCGAGCGTGGCGAACAGGCGGTCCTCGGTCAGCACTTGCGCTTTCGTGAGGCGATTGAACAGGGTGGACTTGCCGGCATTGGTATAGCCAATCAGCGAGACCACGGGCACTTCGGCCCGTTCGCGGGCCCGGCGGCCGAGTGCCCGCTGGCGCCGCACCTTGTCGAGTTGTCCACGCAGGCGCTGCATCCGGTCGCGCAGCAGGCGCCGGTCTGTTTCCAGCTGGGTTTCCCCCGGGCCACGCAGGCCGATCCCGCCCTTTTGCCGTTCCAGGTGCGTCCAGCCGCGCACCAGGCGCGTGGAAAGGTAATCGAGCTGGGCCAGCTCCACCTGCAGCTTACCCTCGTGAGTACGGGCGCGCTGGGCGAAAATATCGAGAATCAGCCCGGTACGGTCGATGACCCGGGCCTTGAGTTCGCGTTCCAGGTTACGTTCCTGGCTGGGCGAAAGCACATGATTGAACAACACCAGTTCGACTTTCTGCTCGGCCACCATCGCGACAAGATCGGCCAGCTTGCCGCGGCCGATAAAATGACGGGGATTGGGCCGGCTGATCGAGATTTCCACCTCGGCCACCGGCTCGGCACCGGCGGAACTGACCAGGGCCTGGAATTCCGCGGGATCTTCAGCGTCAATCTGCCTGCCGGACAGGTGCACGAGCACCGCCCGCTCACCGGTCTTCGGACGTTCGCTCTGGAGATCGAAAGTGGTCAGACGTTACCGCTGGAATTCAAATCCGGTTCATCTTCCGGCGCTGCGCCGGGGCCATGGTCGCCACCCGTCGGCGCCGGCAACCGGACATTGCGGGACGGCACGACAGTTGAGATGGCATGCTTGTACACCATCTGGCTGACCGAATTCTTCAGTAATACAACAAATTGGTCAAACGATTCGATCTGTCCCTGCAACTTGATGCCGTTCACCAGGAAAATGGAAACAGGTACACGCTCTTTGCGCAGTACATTCAGAAAGGGGTCTTGCAGAGAGTGCCCTTTGGACATGGATCGGGTCTCCTTGGTCTAGGGCGCGCACCCATCCGGCGCGCAAAGCGGGTCTCATCAATTACAGCTACAGCAGCCGACAACGGATCAGCCAGCCAAATGCTGTTCTTTTTCTTGCTGTTTCATTGCACAAGGTAGTCCTGAACAGGGCGATTTGCCAGCCCGTAGCCGGCAGATTCAATTCCTGACCCGTCGCAGCAAGCATTACAAACAATAGGTCTGGGGGTAAGTGTGCGGTTACTTACTTGGCGTGCCCACAGGTGTTACCCGGCAAGCAGATGCTCCACTTTACGGGCGACCTGGTCCGGCCTGTCCTGTTCGGCAACCGGAATACCGTGCAGCCCCTCCCAACTGCGCAACCAGGTGATCTGGCGTTTGGCCAGCTGGCGGGTGGCCGCGATGGCGGACGCAATGGCATCCGGCAGCGACATTTCACCATCGAGATGACGCCACAACTGGCGATAGCCGACGCAGCGCATCGATGGCAGATCGGCGTTCAGCTCCGGCCGCGCATGCAGGTCGCGCACTTCCTCCAGGAAGCCGGCATCCAGCATGGCGTGAAAGCGGTCACGAATCCGGGCATGCAGCCAGTCGCGCGCAGTCGGCAACAGGCCAACCTGCAGCAACGGTCTTGTGAGCCCCACCCCGGGCGAAGCGCGGTGCCATTGCGACAGGGCAACACCGGTGCTGATCTGCACTTCCAGCGCCCGCTGCAGACGCTGGCTGTCGGTTGGTTTCAGGCGCGCGGCGGTTTCCGGATCGACTTCCGCCAGGCGCGCGTGCACGGCCGGCCAGCCCTGCGCAGCCGCGAGTTGTTCGATCTCTGCCCGCACCCGGGCATCTGCCGGCGGCAGGTCTGCCAGGCCATCACGCAGGGCCCGGAAATACAGCATGGTGCCGCCAACCAACAGGGGCAGCTGGCCGCAACGGTCGGCTTCCGCAATCTGCTGCAGCGCATCCGCACGGAAATCGGCCGCGGAATAAGGCGCCTGCGGCTCACGAATATCGACCAGGTGATGTGGTACGCGATCGAGGACTTCCGGCACCGGCTTGGCGGTGCCTATATCCATCCCGCGATACACCAGGGCCGAATCCACGCTGATCACGCGCACCGGCAGCCGTTCTGCCAGCCACACCGCCGCGTCGGTCTTGCCAGTCGCCGTCGGCCCCATCAGGAACAGGACCGGCCCCGGGCTGGATGCCGTCATCGTGGCCCGCTACCGGCCGCGCAGGAACAGTGCATCCAGTTCTTGCAGTCCCAGCACTGTCCACGTCGGCCGGCCATGATTGCACTGGCCACTACGCTCGGTCTGTTCCATGTCGCGCAACAGCGCATTCATTTCGGCGATGGTCAGTTGCCGGTTGGCGCGCACCGAGCCGTGGCAGGCGATCTCCCGCAGCAGGTCTTCAACCTGTGCCTCGATCCGCTCGCTGTCGCCATGCTCCAGCAGGTCGGCCAGCACGTCACGTACCAGCTGTTCGGCATCGGCATGGCGCAGCAGGGCAGGCACTTCGCGTACAACCAGGAGTTGCGGTCCCAGGGGTTCTACCGACAGCCCCAGTTGTCCCAGCAGCTCCTGGTGACGCTCCGCCGCCTGGACCTCGCGCTCGCTGACGGCCACATGGGTTGGCACCAGCAGCGGCTGACGCACCACGCAGGCGTCGGCATAATCTTTTTTCATGCGCTCGTACGTGATGCGTTCGTGGGCAGCATGCATATCCACCAGCACCAGGCCGTTGGCGTTCTCGGCAAGAATGTAGATGCCCTGCAGTTGCGCCAGGGCAAATCCGAGCGGTGGCGTTTCGCCCGTGGTGTCTTCTGGCAGGGGCGCAGCGTCCATCGGCGTACGCTGCAGGGTGTCGTAGAACGCTCGCTGCTGCAGGCCGTGCCCGGCACCCGCGCCCGCGATCGGGAAACCCATGGGTTGCTGACGCGGAGCCGGTGCCGGCTCCGCCACCTGCAGACCGCCCTGCTCCATGCTGACGGGCGCGGCCATCGTACCGGCCGGCCGGACGCCGGCGATTGCCTGCTCCACTGCGTGACGTAAAAAGTCGTAGACCTGCCGGCTCTCGCGGAAACGCACTTCCTGCTTGGATGGATGCACATTGACGTCAACCTGCGCCGGATCCACTTCCAGGTAGAGGACGTAGGCCGGATGCCGACCGTGATAGAGCACGTCACGATAGGCGTTACGTACCGCATGCGACACCATGCGGTCCCGCACCATGCGCCCGTTTACGTACAGATACTGCTGGTCCGGCTGGCCCCGTGAATAAGTCGGCAGGCCGATCCAGCCCCAGGCCATCACGCCGGCACGTTCACACTCCAGCCGCACCGACTGATCGAGAAAGCCGCTGCCGCAGATGGCGGCAATACGATTGCCACGGGAGCCGTCGTCGGACGCCGGGCGCAGGCTGCTCAGTGGCTTGCCGTTATGGCGTACCTGTATGTCCACGTCGAAGCGACTCAGCGCCAGGCGCCGGACGACTTCTTCGAGATGGCCAAGTTCGGTGCGCTCAGTACGTAAAAACTTGCGCCGCGCCGGGGTGTTGTAAAAAAGATCCTCGACGCTGATGGTGGTGCCGGGCGGGTGCGGAGCCGGACGCGGTTCCACTGCTTCGCCCTGCAGGCACCAACCGCTGTCGCCGGTGGTCTCGCGCGAAGTGATCTGCAGCCGCGACACCGAGGCAATACTGGCCAGCGCCTCGCCACGAAATCCCAGCGTGGCGACCTGCTCCAGGTCTTCCAGGCTGGCGATTTTGCTGGTGGCATGGCGGGCCAGTGCCAGCGCCAGTTCCTCACGCGGCACACCACAGCCATCATCACGCACCTGGATGCGCTTCACGCCACCCTGGTCGAGATCGATCTCCAGCTTGTGGGCACCGGCATCCAGGCTGTTTTCGAGCAGTTCCTTGAGCACCGACGCCGGACGCTCCACCACCTCGCCGGCGGCGATCTGGTTGGCCAGGGCAGAACTGAGTACGCGTATTGCTGACACGGCAAATCTGATTCGGCAGCGAATGATCGCCGGAGAATATCAGGAAGCGGGAATAGTAAGTACCTGCCCGACGCGGATCTGGTCGCCGCGCAGCGCATTGACCTTGCGCAACTGGTTCAGGCTCACACCGTGCTGCACGGCAATTCCGGACAGCGTATCGCCGCGCTGAATGCGGTACTGGCGATCGCGTTGTTGCTCGCGCTGAAAGGCGACCAGCGTGCCGGGGGGCGGCTGGCGCCGGAAATATTCGACGATACCCTTGTGCAGGGCCACGGCCAGCGCTTCCTGGTGCTTGCTGCTTTTCAGCTTGCGGGCCTCGGTGGGATTGGAGATAAACCCCGCCTCCACGAGCATGGACGGGATGTCTGGTGATTTGAGAACCACGAAACCGGCCTTTTCCACTTCGCGCTTATGCAGGTGCGTGACACTGCCCATGGACTTAAGCACCTGTCGACCGGCATCTGCGCTGGCGCTCATGCTCGCCGTCATGGACAGGTCCAGCAGCACTTCGGCCAGCACCTCATCCTTGTCACCGAGGCTGACCCCACCGACACCACCGACCAGGTCAGACTGGTTTTCACGCTGGGCCAGCCAACGGGCGGTTTCCGAGGTTGCACCGCGGTTTGACAGGGTATAAACGGATGCTCCATGCGCCCGCGGACTGCTGAATGCATCCGCGTGCACGGATACGAACAGGTCAGCGTTGCGCTTGCGGGCGATCTCGGTCCGCTGGCGCAGGGACACGTAATAATCGCCTTCGCGCACCAGGTGAGCGGTAAACCCGGGCGTATCCTGCAGGTGTTTCTTCAGCCTGCGCGCAATGGATAACACCACCTTTTTTTCCTGCACCTTGCCATGGCCGATGGCACCGGGATCTTCGCCGCCATGACCGGCATCGATCACCACGACAATATTTCTGCGTTCCCTGAGGCGATCGGTGGCCGTCACCTGGGCCTGCGGAGCGTTGGCGGCGGACGAGGCAGTTGAGGCTGACTGGCTACGCGGCAGATCTATCACCAGCCGGTCCCGGTAGGGTGGATTTGGCGGCAGCAGGAAACTGCGGGGACTGGTCTGCGCCTCAAGATCGAGCACCAGACGCAGGTTGGCCTCGCCCTGTTTGCCGCTGCGTATGCGCTTCACGCCGGTGTTTTCCAGGTTGACCCTGGCCAGGTCCGCATCCAGTGATGTATCCGCCAGGTCGACAACGATACGGTGCGGTTTATCGAGGACGAAAACACTGTGTTTGACCGCGGCATCGAGGTCCAGCACCACGCGTACGTGGTCCGGCGCCGGCCAGACGCGTACGCCTTCCACGCGCGCAGCATGCACCCACTGTGAGGACAGCAGGCCCAGTAGCATCATGGTGGTGACTAGACGGAACATCCTTGTACCCGTATGACGATTCCTCGCAAATTCAGCGCCCGGCATTATGCATGCGTTCAATCCGGCACACCCGCCCGCGCAAATGCCATCTGCAGTTGCCGCCCCAACTCGGTGGCGGCCGTGCTGTGGGCCCTGCGTCCGGTCCCGGCCACTTCCAGCATGATATCCAGATCAGCAGGCGGCAGCATGGTCGGCGCGCGCTCGGGCCACTCGAACAAACAGATCGCTTCTTGACCAACATAGTCCCGCAGGCCAATGAATTCCAGCTCTTCCGGGTCCTGCAGGCGGTACAGGTCGAAATGGAAAACCGGTCCGCAGGGCAGATCGTAGGGCTCAACCAGTGTGTACGTAGGACTCTTGCAGGTGCCCTGCACACCCAGGCCACGCAGGATGCCGCGCACCAGCGTGGTCTTGCCGGCACCCAGCTGCCCACGCAGGTACAGGATGGCTGGTGGCCGCAGCACGGTCGCCAGCCGCCCACCCAAATGCTCGGTTGCTGCACCGTCGGAAAGCAAACAATCTGCGTTCAAGGGTTTAACAGTTTTCCCAGCGGTTCGAACAGGTCGGCCGCCACCAGGCCCCGCTCACCACGCGCCCGGGCCGCCAGGTCTGCGGCACTGGCATGCAACCAGACGCCGGCCCGGGCCGCATCCGCGATCGGTATGCCCTGCGCCAGCAATGCACCCAGCATGCCGGAGAGCGTATCGCCCATGCCACCGCTGGCCATGCCCGGATTACCCCGGTCACAGATGCTGATCGCCGGCGCTGCGAGATCAGGATGAGCCGCCGCGACCAGGGTTCCGCTGCCTTTCAGCACCACACTGGCGCCAGCAAGCTGCTGCAGGCGGCGGATGGCGGCGAACCGGTCGGCCTGCACGGTGGCAGCATCACAACCAAGCAGGCGTGCGGCTTCTCCCGGGTGCGGCGTCAGGATCGCGGGGCCCGGCAGCGGCAACTGCGCGGGGGCGTCTGCAAGCAGGTTCAGCGCATCCGCATCAACCACCCTGGGGACAGTCACGGAACCGGCCTGTTGCATCATCTGCGTCGCCCAGGCTCCGCGACCCAGGCCCGGACCAATCACCAGCACGCTGCAGCGCTCCAGCAGGGGTCGCAGATCCTGCCCGGTTTCAACCGCGTGCACCATGCACTCGGGCCGGCGTGCCAGCACCCCGGCGACATTGACGCCGCGAGTGGCGACACTGACCAGCCCGGCACCGGTGCGCAACGCGGCCTCCGCCGCCAGCGCGACCGCACCGCCCATGCCGCGTTCACCGCCGATGATCAGCACGTGTCCGAAGTGACCCTTGTGGGCATCCCGCGCACGCGGTCGCAACCACGGATGCACATCTGCTGCGACGATGCGCCGCGCTGCGGGGACCTGCCCGGCATAGACCCGGTCCGGAACTCCCAGGTTATCGAGTCGGATGCGACCGCTGCAGGCCGGTCCGGCCCCGGTGAACAGGCCCTGTTTGAGGCCAATGAAGGTGACGGTCAGGTCGGCCCGCACCGCCAGGCCCAGCTCACTGCCGGTATCAGCGCACAGGCCGCTGGGTATATCCACTGCACAAACGGGCAGGCCCGAACTGTTGATCCAGTCCACGGCAGCGCGATATTCCGGCCGTAACGCACCGCTCAGGCCTATGCCCAGCAGGGCGTCGACAATCACATCATCGTCGGCAGTGCAGCGCTTCGGCAGAGCACTGACCGGGCGCACTCCGCGCTTGTGGGCCCAGTCCCGGGCGCGGGTCGCGGCGGGCGAAAAACGCTCGGCGCCGCCCACCTACACCAGCACCACGCGCAATCCTGCGACCATGGCGGCACCGGCAATGATGAATCCATCGCCGGCATTGTTACCATTGCCGCAGAGCACGATCAGGCGACGGCGGGCAGGCCAGCTTTCCCGAATATGGCGCAACGTGGCCTTGCCGGCCCGCTTCATCAGCGTGAATCCGGCAATGCCATGTGTTTCTATCGCGCACTGGTCCAGCGCCCGCACTTGTTCCGCGGTATAGAGGAAGGTCGGCAAATCTTTCGGCATACTGTTTTTTACCTGTAATCAGCGCATTGTGCATGAATTACCTGCCGAACAACCGGCTTTTACGCGCTATCCATAGAGAATCCCATTGAATAATCAGGGCCAGATCCCACAAGTGCAACAGCCCGACGCGGCGGCGATGAACCGGCTGCGCCACGCCCTGGATGGCTGGATGCACCAGGCCGGTTTCGAGGATGTACGCATCACCGACACCGATCTGTCCTCCCGCCGCAACGACCTGGAAGAATGGCTGGCCGGTGATTTTCATGGCGAGATGGAATGGATGCGCCGGCACCTGGACATGCGCCTGCAACCGGACCTGCTGGAACCCGGCACCCGGCGCGTGATATCGGCGCGTATGAACTACCTGCCGGAGCACACCGACGCACTGGCCGAACTGGAAAACGGCAGGCAGGCCTACATCTCGCTGTACGCGCGCGGTCGCGATTATCACAAGCTGATGCGCCGGCGGTTGGCACGGGTCGCCGACCTGCTGCGTGGCTGGTGTGACGAACACCGGTACCGTGCCCTGGTGGACAGCGCCCCGGTACTCGAAAAGCCACTGGCAGAGAAAGCCGGACTTGGCTGGCTGGGCAAGCACACCCTGCTGATCAACCGCCAGGCCGGTTCCTGGTTTTTTCTCGGCGAGATCTACACCAGCCTGCCACTGCCAGTCGACGAACCGACCCAGCGCGGGTATTGCGG
>JBFJWR010000037.1:0-13621 GCA_041623535.1 Pseudomonadales bacterium | reverse complement strand
TAGCGGGACGCGAGTTCTTCCGCCATGGTGTCGAGTTCTTTGTTCAGGTTGGACTCGCGGGACCACGACCGCAGCACGTAATCCAGCAGGGCGTCAGCCTGTTCGGCCGGCAACTCGCCTGAGAGAAGCAGGACACCCAGTCGCGCGGCATCCTGGATCGGATCGACCTGCCACTGCGCGCGACAGGCCTGGTCGGCGCCTTGCGGGAGCGAAATCGGATCTATGGTGCCGGCGGGGATCGTTTCCTGCAGGTCGGCGAGCGTGGCCGGCAGCAGCGCCGTCCCCACGGTTTCCACCAGCAGGAATTTTTCATCGAGGATACTGATGCCATCAATGCCGGGCACGGTCGCCTGCAGCGTGGCAAAGAGTTCCTCCAGCCCTTCGCTCATGCCGGCTCCTGTCCTGCCTGGTCAAAGTATTCGCGCAACATGGCCAGTACCTTGCGGATGCTGAGCGGCTTTTCCATGAAGTGCAGGTTGCGGATCTTGCGCGACCACTCGCGGTGTGCGACCTCGGCACGCGATGTGGCGACGAAAATCACGAATTCGCGGTCGGGGAATTCCGTTTCGATGCGGGCGCACAGTTGCTCGCCGGTCATCTTCGGCATGTCGATGTCGGTGATCAGGATGTCGGGGTGAGCAACATAGAGTTTTTCCAGCGCCGCCTCGCCGTTCGGCGCGGTGTCGACCTCGTACTCCTCTTTTTCCAGGCTGAGTTTCATGACCCGCAGTACGTGCGGTTCGTCATCCACCAGGAGGATTTTTTTCTTCATGGAAAATCCGCTTCTCTTCGCTTTCAGGTTTCAGCAGCACGGCGCAGCAGGCCGCTCTGCTTGTTGAATTCAATTGTAAACTCAGTGCCCTCATTCGGCACGCTGTTCACATGGACCTGCCCGTGATGCAACTGGACGATCTGCATGGCCAGGGGCAGGCCCAGGCCATGCCCGCTGCGCTCGCGCACCTCGTCATCTTCCACGCGATAGAATTTCTCAAAGATCTTGTGCCAGTTTTCGGGTGCGATGCCAATGCCGGTGTCGCTGACCTTGATCAGGATCAGGTCGTCGTTTTCTTCCGCAGTCAGGGTCACCGTGCCACCGGGGCGGTTGTACTTGATGGCGTTGGTCATCAGGTTGTTGATGGCAATGCGCAGCAGGTCCTTGTCGACGAATATCGGGGTCAGCTCGCGCGGCAGGTTGATGACGAACTCGATGTCCTTGTCCTTGCCGGCGCGTGAAATGTTGTCGAACACGTCCTGCAGCAGATCCTGCAGGCGCACCCGCTGGCGGTCCAGCTTCATGCTGCCCATCTCGAACTGGGTGATGCTGAGCAGGTTGTTGATGAGCGTCGCCAGACGCTCGACCTCGTCGTGTATGACGTTGCAGGATTCCGTGCGGAACTCTGCATCATCACCATTTTCCAGCAGCGACTCGCTGTACATGGACAGCACGTTGAGCGGGGTTTTCAATTCGTGCGACATGTGGGCGACGAAATCGGCACGGCTGCGTGCCGCCAGGTGCTCGGTGGTGATGTCGCGGAACAGGATCAGCTTGCCGAGCAACTGGTCTTCCCGGCGAATCGAGAACAACGGATAGGTGGTGATGGAAATCGTCTTTTCGGGGGCGGCGGCGGGCGAGAACTTGAAGTCCTCGCTGGAGTGGCCCACCGATGCGCGGGTTTCATGGCGCAGCAGGAACTGCAGGATATCGCTGTCGCGACACCAGTCGGATATCGGATTGCCGATCACTTCTTCCGGCGTGATGCCGAACAGGTTGCGGATTTTGTCGCTGGCAAAGGTCGCCAGGCCGGTTTCATCCATGACCACGAGGTTGTCAGGCAGTGCTTCCAGCACGCTCTCGGTGCGGGCGCGCCGGTAGTCGATGATCTTGCCGGAAATTTCCAGGTCCTCGGCGTGGGTTCGTGCTGCCCGCACCTCGTTCTGCATGCCGTTCAGCAGATCGAAGATTGCCATGGCCAGGCGGGCGGTCTCGCCGCCTTCCACCTGGCGCAGCAGGTCCCAGGAGCCGGCTTCCGAGCACTTGACGATGGTTTCCTGCAGGCGGGAAATGGCGCCGACCTCGCGACGCAGGAAAAAGTAAAACAGGCCGGCCAGCAGGAACAGGGGCAGTGCGAGCAGGGCGAGGAAGGGGATCTTCTCCAGGCTGATGGCATAACTCGGCTTGAAATAGCCGATGCGCAGGTAGCCGGCGAGGGTGCTCTCTTTCAACAACGGGGCATGCAGTTCCGTGATCAGGCGCGATGACCCTTCCAGCTTGTACTGTTCGACGCGGTTCCAGTCACCCGCATGCTTGGGGGCTGAAAGTCCGGGGATGTCCACGCCGGCCGCCGTGATCTTCGCGTGCACGGTGCCGTTGGCGCCGGAAATGGCCGCGTACGCAAACAGCGGATTGTTCTCGCTGTAGCGGATTTTCTGCAATGCACTGAGCTGGGTATCCGGATTGGTGAGTTCTTCACCAAGGCTGCTGGCCAGGATGCTGACGATGCTCTGGCGATGCGTGATGATTTCGAATTCCTGGGTTTTCCGGTCGGCATTGAGCACCAGGTACACGATAAACAGGGTCGCGGCGACGGTCGCAGCTACCACCACGAGGCCGACCCCCTCCCAGGCCCACACGCGCTTCATTGCGATGTCCATGCTCCTAGCCGGGCAAATACTGCCCCCTGACCTGGCTCAGTGTAGGAAAAATACGACATCATGCGTATTTGCCTTCAGTTGCCTGCGCACGGCGGGAGGGAATTTTCAGCAGCCGCACGGCCAGTATCACTACGCCGAACAGCACCAGGTTGCCAAGGATGCCGGTGTAGTACAGGTCGAATGGCACGCGCAGTGTCTCGGGCAGCACATCGTGCCGTGAAAGCAGGGTCCAGCCGGTGAACGCGATGGTGGCCAGTATGCCGGCCCACACCGCGCGGGTATCCGTGATGCGGGTGAAAAAGGCCAGCAGGTAGAGGCCCAGCATGCCGCCGCCGAGCAGCGCAACCAGAATGGTCGCCGTGTCCTGCAGCGTGGTGGTTTCGGTGCGGGCGAGGTACAGGGCGCCCAGGATCATGCCGGCACCGGCGATGGTGCAGAGAATGCGCGCCACGCGCAGGTAATGCGCATCCTCGGCATCCGTGCGCAGGTGTCGGCGATACAGGTCCACCGTGCCCACGGTGCCTATGGCGTTGATGCTGGAGTCCAGCGACGACATGGCGGCAGCCATGGCGGCGGCGATGACCAGTCCGGCGATGCCGGCCGGCAGGTGATTGATAATAAAGAAAGGCAGTATTTGCTCTGCTTTGCGGGTGCCGTCGAGCATTTCCATGGCTTCGGTGACCGGGAAGACCTGGAAATACGCCCACAGCGCGGTACCCAGGAACATGAAGAACGCCCAGATGGGCAGGCTGAACAGGGCGCACAGGTACATGGCCTTGCGCGCTTCGCCGCTGCTCTTCGCCGCGCAGAAGCGCTGCACCGTGTTCTGGTTGCTGCTGTATTCGGTCAGCCAGACGGTCAGACCCAGAAGCAGCATCATGGAACCGGTTTTCTCCGACAGGCCCAGCCCCCATCCGACAGGCACCAGGGCGTCGTCGCGTGCTTCGGCGAACGACAGCTTGTCGGCCGCCGTGGCCAGTTCCAGCACCTGTCCCAGACCGCCCGGCAGCGCCTGCAGGATCACGCCCAGGCAGAGCAGGCCGCCGAAGGCGAGCACCACGGTCTGCACCACGTCGGTCCAGATAACCGCGGTGATGCCGCCGAATATCGTGTAGGCCGAGACCACGAGGCCACCGACCAGGATGCAGGTGGTCAGCGGAATGCCGGCCACCTCGTGCAGCATCAGGGAAACCAGGTAAAGGATGATGCTGATGCGCACCACCTGGGCAAACAGGAACACGCCGGCACCGTACAGGCGCACGCTGGGTCCGAAACGCCGTTCGAGAATTTCATAGGCCGTGGTCGTGCGGGTGTCGCGAAAGAAGGGCAGAAAGTAACGCGCGGCAATCAGTACCGCGAACGGCAGGGCGAGATTGGGCAGGTAGCGCAGCCAGCCGGTCTTGAATGCATCCGCCGGGTAGGCCAGGAAAGAGATCGAACTGATCGAGGTGCCGACCAGGCTCAGGCCCAGTACCCAGCCGGAAAAATTACGCCCGCCGAGGAAGAATCCCTCGGTGTCGGTGGTACGCCGCGCGCACCAGTATCCCAGGCCCGCCATGCCGGCGAGATAGAGAAACAGGGTCAGCAGGTCCAGCCAGTGTAGTTGCACGGTTTGAGCGCTTTACCGAAATGGAAACCCGCGCAGTGTAACGCAGAAGCCGGCCCTGTTCGCCTGAACGGAACGATCGTTTGAGGCGGCCCGGGCGTGGCAGGCCGGCAGCGCCGGTGGGTTGATGGAATATTGAGCAGAACTGGTTAGATGAAATCGGTTTAGCCCGCTACTACCGGGGCCATCAGTGCATTTCTATAATCGCCGCCTCGCATTCACAGGGATGTACAGGGAATGTACAACAAGGAGGTTTCCCATGATTCGTGTGCTGATCGCTGATGATCATTGCCTGGTTCGCACCGGCCTGCGGCTGATGCTGGCGGCGGAGCCGGGCATCGAGGTGGTCGCGGAGGCCGCGTCCGGTGAAGAGGCCGTGCAGGTGGTTCGTGAACTCGACCCGGACGTGATCCTGCTGGATGTCAGCATGCCCGGTATCGGCGGCGTCGAGGCCTGCCAGCGCATTCTGCGCCATGCGCCGGAAGCGCGGGTGATCGGGCTGACCGTGCATGATGACGAGTTCCATGCCACCCGCCTGTTGCGGGCCGGCGCCAGCGGATACCTGACCAAGGGCGCGGAAGCGCAGGAGATGGGCCAGGCCATCCGGCGGGTGCATGTCGGGCAGCGCTACCTGACGCCCCGGGTTGCGCAGGAACTGGCATTGAGCAGTTATGCCGGTGAGCGGGAGGACAATCCGTTCATGAAACTTTCGGAGCGGGAACTGCAGATTGCCGAGATGATTGTTGCCTGCGAGCGGGCTCCTTCCATCGCCCGGCGCCTGTTCATCAGTCCCAAGACCGTGAACACCTACCGGTACCGGATCTTCGACAAGCTGGCCATACACAGCGACGTGGAACTGGTGCACCTGGCCTTGCAGCACGGCGTGGGTCCGGCACCGGAGGCGGCGCGGCAGGCCTCGTAAGCAGGAAACGTGGCAAAATGAATGGATTCCCCGTTCAGATCGTCGCGCCATGGGTACGTTTGATTCCGCCGCCTTCCTGAAAACCGTCAGCACCCGGCCGGGCGTGTATCGCATGCTCGGCCGCGACGATGCGATCCTGTATATCGGCAAGGCCAAGAACCTGCGCAAGCGCCTGTCGAGCTACTTTCGCAAGTCGGTGCTGGAAGCCAAGACGCTGGCGCTGGTGGAGCGTATCGAGCAGGTCGAGGTGACCATCACGCACACCGAGACCGAAGCGTTGCTGCTGGAACAGACGCTGATCAAGCAGCACCGGCCGCCCTACAACATCGTGTTGCGCGATGATAAATCCTATCCCTACGTGTACCTTTCCCGCCATGCCTACCCGATGCTCGCCCTGCGGCGCGGCCGCAGGGCGAAGACCGGCACCTATTTCGGCCCGTATCCCGGCGCGACCGCGGTGCGGGAAAGCGTGCACACCCTGCAGAAGGTATTCCAGCTGCGTTCGTGCGAAGACAGTTATTTCAGCAACCGCAGCCGCCCCTGCCTGCAGCACCAGATCAAGCGCTGCAGTGCGCCCTGTGTGGGACGCATCTCGGCAGAAGAGTATGCCGCCGACGTGAAAGGCGCCGTGATGTTTCTCGAGGGTCGCAGTTCCGAGGTCGTGCAGTCCATGGCCGAGCGCATGGATGCCCACGCCGAGGCACTTGAATACGAACAGGCGGCGGAACTGCGGGACCGCATCGTCAATCTACGGCGCGTGCAGGAACAGCAGACCGTGGTCAAGCAGGGCGGCGACATGGACGTGATCGCCTGCGCGGTGCGGCCGGGCGGAGTGTGCGCGCAGGCGGTGTTCATACGGGGCGGGCGGGTGCTGGGCAGCAAGAACTGGTATCCGTCGGTCAAGTTGCAGTGCACGCCGGCAGAGGTGCTGTCCGAGTTCCTGCCGCAGTTTTATCTCGATGACAGCGGCGTGCGCGAGATTCCGGCGGAAGTCCTGCTGGCCGAACCCGTGGAAGACCAGGAACTGCTCGAACAGGCGCTCGGCGAACGTGCCGGGCATCGCGTGCGTATTGCCACGAAAGTGCGCGGCAAGCGGGCCGCCTGGGTGCGCCTGGCGCAGACCAATGCCGAGCAGTCACTGGGGGCACTGCTGGCCGGGCGGCAGAACATGCTCGAGCGTTTTGAATCACTGGCCGAAGGCCTGCAACTGGCATCCATGCCGGCCCGCATCGAATGTTTTGATATCAGCCACTCGGCCGGCGAACTGCCGCAGGCATCCTGCGTGGTGTTCGGACTGGAAGGGCCGATCAAGGCCGATTACCGGCGTTTCAATATCGAGAACATCACCGCTGGAGACGATTACGCCGCCATGCGTCAGGCGGTGTCCAGGCGCTATAAACGGATCCGGAAGGGCGAGGGCAAACTGCCGGACGTGCTGTTCATCGATGGCGGCAAGGGGCAGGTGAATGCCGCCCTGGAGGCCCTCGAAGAGGCCGGGGTGGAAGGCCTGCTGGTGGTGGGTGTGGCCAAGGGTGCCGGGCGGCGGGACGGGCTGGAAACCCTGCTGCGCGCGCGGGGCGAAGGGCGCTTCGAGGAACTGGCTCTCAAGGCCGACTTCCCTGGACTACACTTGATTCAACACCTGCGTGACGAGGCACATCGCTTTGCGATTACCGGTCACCGGGGGCGGCGGGATCGCAAGCGCAGCCAGAGTCCCCTGGAAGGGGTGGCGGGCATCGGACCCCGGCGGCGACGGGATCTGCTGCGCCATTTTGGCGGCTTGCAGGAAGTGACACGGGCCAGCGTCGAAGACCTTGCCCGGGCGCCGGGAATCAGCCCGGCACTGGCGGCAGACCTCTATGCCGCCCTGCACGGGGATGCATCCACGTAAGGGGCGCGGCATTGCAAAGAGCAGGGATATAACCGGGAAGGAATGACCAGACTTTGAACATACCTACCTTGCTGACCCTGTTCCGTATTGTCCTGATTCCAGTCATGGTGCTCGTGTTCTATCTGCCCATCCCGGGCTCCGGACTCATCTGCGCCATTATCTTTGCCTTTGCCGGCATCACTGACTGGCTGGACGGCTACCTGGCGCGCAAACTGGACCAGTCCACGCCATTTGGCGCTTTCCTGGATCCGGTTGCCGACAAACTGATGGTGGCAACGGCCCTGGTGCTGCTGACCGAACTGCACGCAACCCCCTTCATGGCCGTACCGGCCGCGGTGATCATCGGCCGCGAGATCATGGTGTCGGCCTTGCGCGAATGGATGGCCGAGATCGGCAAGCGCGCCAGTATCGCGGTCTCCTATATCGGCAAAGTCAAAACCGCCGTGCAGATTATCGCCATCGTCGTGCTGCTGGGCATCGACGCATTCACCAAGAACTACCTTTATTACCTGGGCTTCGTGCTGCTCGACGTGGCCGTGGTACTGACGCTCTGGTCCATGATCCTCTACATCCAGGCCGCCTGGTCAGACCTGTGGCCGGGCGCCACCAAGTCGACAGACAATGGCGTGGATGGCGATTAATCCAGAAGAATCTGCCACTTGATGGCCTGCCGCCTTGACTCGCAGTGCCAGTGATCCATAAAATGCCCGCCTCTCGAACATCCTTCCCGGGATGTTCAACCAGATAAGCGGGAATAGCTCAGTTGGTAGAGCACAACCTTGCCAAGGTTGGGGTCGCGAGTTCGAGTCTCGTTTCCCGCTCCAGATTTCAAAGACTTAACTTCAAGTGATCCAGCTCTTATGAGCCGCTGGCATTGGTCTGTGTCCACATGGACTCCACTGGCTTCCATTGGCAGCCACGGCCCATCTGACCTGCCTGATTTCTTCAGACCATCCGATCATTGGAAAATGACTGCAAATGATGCGGTTACACCGCACTGTTTACCAAACGCTGCTGGCGTTTGCTTTCCCAGACTCGAGTGTGGCCGAACCTCATTGTAGTGCCGCCGCCAGATCTCGATTCTGACCTTCGTCTCGGCCCGGGTACGGAACCATTTCATGCTCAGGCATTCATCCCGGAACTTGGCGTTGAAGCTCCCTTTCGTCCGACACAAAACATTGTATTCCGGTCACAGGGATTACCTGGCGTTGGAGCGGGATTGGCGCCTGACGCAACGTGGGCCTGATCCTGATCAAATTGTTCCAGATTCTCATGGAGTAGATTGATCTAAAGGAATCGTTGATCGTTTCGCAGAATCTGGCTTTCCGGATGCCGGGAATCCGGGCCAGGCCGGATCAATCCGGGGCTCCTGTCAAGAATCTGCCCATCCGCGTTTTCCTTCCAACAACGCCGCGTGCGAGCAAATCAGGACAACTGGCTGGAGAGCATTATGGCCAAGAAGAAGAAAGCAAAGCAGCAGAAGGACAAGGCTGTGGGGATCGTGGATGCGTACCATGAGAATGACCCCAGGCTGAGAGGTGAGAAGGAAGAGAAGTTATCGAACGAGTTCTACGAGAAGGAGTTGTTTCGGCTCCAGGTGGAACTCGTGAAGCTGCAGGAGTGGGTCAAGGAAAAAGGACTGAAGGTGGTGGTGGTGTTCGAGGGCCGGGATGCTGCCGGCAAGGGGGGCGTCATCAAGCGCATTATCCAGCACATGAATCCCCGGGTCTGTAACATCGTTGCGTTACCCGCACCCACGGAGCGGGAAAAAACGCAGTGGTACTTTCAACGGTATATCAAACATCTTCCGGCAGCAGGTGAGATCGCACTGTTTGACCGGAGCTGGTACAACCGGGCGGGCGTGGAACGGGTCATGGGTTTCTGCACCAAGGAGGAATACCAGGAGTTTCTTCGTTTCTGTCCGGAATTTGAAAGCGCGCTGGTGCGCTCTGGGACCATTCTGATCAAGTACTGGTTCTCGGTCAGTAATGTGGAGCAGGAGAGGCGCTTCAAGGGGCGAGCTCTGGAGCGGCACAAAATCTGGAAACTGAGTCCCATGGACATGGAATCCCGATCAAGATGGCAGGAATATTCAAAGGCCAAGGATGAGATGTTCTTCCATACGGACATCCCACAGGCGCCCTGGTTTGTTGTCCCCTCAGACGACAAAAAACGTGCCCGGCTGAATTGTATTTCACATCTGCTGGAAAGGATCCCGTACAAGGACCTCAAGCCAGTGATTCCGAAGATACCCCCGTTGAAGGAAGGGAAAGGCTACAAACGCGTGGCGATGCATATGCAGACATTTGTGCCGAAAAGGTATTGAGGGACAGGAAGCACCTGCGCAAAGAGACGGTAAGTAATTTTGTGTAACTGCCCGTTGGTCACGGTTGACCTCCTCCCGGAAAGGAAAAATCTGGCCTTTACCCGCAGCGAGGCCTTGCCGCAGTGCATGCAGGGCGGGCGCCTCGAAGGCCTGGTACGGGCCTGAACGCCCTGATTACGGTCGACCTGTTCAGTCTCCAGGCCAGAAAATCCTACAATAGAACTGGCAAGAGACATCGGTTTCCTCCATTGATTAATTGCTTGGCAAAAATCAGTCTAATGAATGCCGGTGTCCCCCGTTTATAACGAAGAGCCTGAGTCCGTACCCTGATACGGGGTGCATCTTTGGGTCAGAGGCAATGCACTGATGATTCACTGGCTGTTTGCGAACTGGCGTGCAGAGCCATTAAGAACCGCGCTTTCGGTCTTAATGTTCGGAGCGGTCAGCGCCATGATCCTGCTTTTCCAGGGGGTGTATGTCGGTTTGCTCGGTGATCTGCGTGACGGGCCGGCGGCGATGCCGGCAGACCTTGTCGGGCTAGAGGGAACCGCGGAGATGTTCCTGCTCAGTCCGAGCAGCATCCCCCAACTGTCGCGGGAACGGGTCGAGGCCGTGCCGGGCGTGAGCACCGTGGAACCATTTGCCAAGTTCCCGACCATTGCCCGCTGGAACGGGCGCAGCACGCCGGTCACCCTGATCGCCGCCGATGAATTAGTGCATTGGCCCGAGATCATCGCAGGCAAGCCTATCGCAAAGGCCGATGACATCCTGATCGACAGGGCACTGGCAGAATTGCATGGGTTGCATCTCGGAGATTCCGTACACCTGTATGGTTACCGCTTCTCAGTCTCCGGATTCACGACCGGTACGGCATCGCCATTTGCTCCGTTCATCATCGTTTCTTTCGATGGGCTGCTCGATATGTATTTTCAGTCTGATCTGCCCGTGGGCGAAGATTCCGGGGAATTCCTCTCCGGGCTCTGGGTGCATGTCGAAGCAGGAGCGGATTTCGAGGCCCTTCGCAGCGTCCTCCGGGACACCATGCCAGACATGCGCTGGAATACACCTGCCGAGCTGGGCCGGGCCGATGCGGCCTTCGGTGACCGCTTGCTCGGGCCGGTGCTCTACTTGGTGAACGGCATCGCCGCACTGATAGGGTTCCTAACCATGGGCGTACTGCGCTTCGCTGATGTGCAGGCGCGCCGTCGCGAGATCGGTGTCATGCGAGCCATCGGTGCCAGGCCCGCTGATCTGGCGTGGCTGTTTGCGTGCGGTGGCATTGGCCTGGCAGTACTGGCTGCTGTTCCGGCCGTTTGCATGGCGCTTGGTCTGCAGCAACTCGTGGAGCACTGGAACCCGATGTACCAGCCGCGGATACTGGAGGGGATGGTGCTGTTGCGGGGGTTCGTCATCGTGTTGTCGGCAGCCGTGTTGGGCGGTCTGCTGGCTCTGCGCTCGGTGTTCCGTGTCGATCCGGTGGCGGTGTTTCAGCGGTGAACGGTATGTTTGGTTGGGTACTGCACTCGTTGTGGTATGAGCGTGGTCCGGTGATTGCCAGTGCGCTCGGAATCGCGCTGGCCATGTTGCTGGGGCTTTACCTTGATGCGGTCTTTCGTGGCGAGGCAGACCAGATCGTGCAGTTCATCGAGCGTGCCCCTGGTGGCGTGTGGGTATTGCAGAACGGTGTGCACAACCTGCATATGAACCGCTCCACGATCTCGGAACAACAGATCGCAGATGTTCGCAGCGTTGATGGTGTGAGCGAGGTACAGCCGGTATTGTACCGGGACGTACTCGTGGGGTCGGGCGCCACGCAGCGTATCGCGTACGTAGTGGGAATTTCCTCGGACTCCGCGGGGCTCGGACCATGGAGCCTTGCAGCAGGTCGCGGCACAGTTCGGCGTGGTGAGGTCATTGTGCCCGAGCCGCTGGCGCGCGCCGAGCACCTGGAACTGGGCGACCAGATCCGGGTAGAAGGACGAATCCTGAAGATTTCCGGCCTGAGCCGGGAAACCTTCTCAATGGCCAATCCCTTCCTGTTCGTGGCCGTGGATGAAGCACGTGATCTGTTGCATCGGGGTGATGGTGCCAACCTGATCCTAGTCACACCGGCAGCGGATATCGACAGTCAGGCCCTGGCGCGCAGGATTCGCGAGGAGTTGGATAACGTGCAGGTATTGTTGCGCGAGGAACTGTCCGCCAGCGACCGGGATCTGGCGATGCAAATGGGCGGAGCCTTGATCGGTCTGATGGCACTGATCGGCCTGGTGGTGAACCTGCTAATTGTCAGCTTTGCCGCCTATGTGTTTCTCAGCAACCGGCAGCGCGAACTGGCAGTCTCCCGGGCAATTGGTGCCCGACCGCAAGCGCTGGTGGGGGCTGCGATCCTGTTCTGTGTCGCGCTCGCGGCGTTCGGATGTGTAATTGCCGGAGCCGTCATCCCCGTCAGCGCATATGCACTCGGCCGCTGGGTGCCCGAGGTCGCAGTGCATTTCTCGCTCGACAGTTATCTTTATCTTTCTGCCGGCACACTGCTGATGGCTGTGGTGGCAGCGCTGCCGCCGGCGTTACGCGTGCTGCGGCTCGACCCTGCCCTGGTATTCAACGAATGACGCGAAAGGGCACATCAAGCAGCAGGGAATCGGCCACCCTGCAGGCGCGGGAACTGAGCAAGACCTTTGGCTTCGGTGATACTGCCGTATGCGCAGTGGACCAGGTTTCGCTGGACGTGCACAGCGGCGAATTGGTGTTGATCAAGGGGCCCTCCGGTTCAGGAAAAACAACGTTGCTTTCGATGCTCGGTGGTCTGCTGCGGCCGGACCATGGCGAGGTTCTGGTGGAAGGCCAGCCGATTGCCGGTCTGGCAGAGACTGCGCTGGCCGATCTCCGTGCACAGCGGATCGGTTTCATCTTCCAGGCGTATAACCTGCTCAGTGCCCTCTCGGTGGAAGACAACATCCTGTTTCCGGCACGCCTGGTTGGTGCACCCCTCGGTGCTGCACGGCAGCGTGCCAGGGAGCTAATGGAGCGCCTGCAACTCACGCACCGGCGCAGGTCCAGACCGGCCAAACTGTCCGGTGGTGAACGGCAGCGCGTAGCAGTAGCGCGGGCGCTGGTCAACGACCCGCCGCTGATTCTAGCCGACGAACCGACCGGCAATCTTGACTCGTACCGTGGCCAGGAGGTGGCCATGTTGCTACACGAGATCGCGCGAGAGGACGGCCGCGCAGTTGTCATCGTTACCCATGATCCGCGGATCGAGGATATCGCTGATCATGTGCTCTGGCTGGAGGACGGACGATTGCGTGATCGCAGGGAAGAGGCGCACGAATGGGCCCGCGACCCTGTATGCAACATGCAGGTGGATCGCTGGACAGCGACTGAACGCTCTGCTTTTGCTGGCAAGGAGTACGTGTTCTGTTCTGCCAGTTGCCGAGAATTATTCAGCCGGGAACCGCAACACTACCTGCAGCAGGATCAAACTCCTCAGCCGGGACTAAATCAGGAAGGGGTGTGACATGTCCGTACGTAAGCTTCCCCTCCTGAGCGACAGGTAATAACTGGAGCTTTCTGGCAAATTACAGCCAGGCGGTTCAGGTGAAGAAGTCACGATTTACCGAGAGCCAGATCGTCTCGATTCTGAAAGAGGCCGATGCCGGGATGAAGGTGAGTGACTGTCACTAACCTGATTTCTGGAGGCTATTGAAAGCCGGCCCTGGCCTACGTGGCCGGTTGCGCCAGAATCCAGAGACCAAAAACGGTCAGCAGCACCATTAACAGAAACAGCGGAATCTGGCCGGCGATCAGCCGCGGCAGGCTGACTGACAGGTTCCCGCTGCGCATCGCCTCCATGTGTGCAGCCAGCACGCCCAGCAGATGCCCGAACAGGATCAGCCCGACCTGAATATGCCAAATCACGGCCGGATCCGGGATGGCCGGAACACGCATAAAGGCTGGCACTGAGAACAGATTCCATCCCCGTCCCAGTGGGTCAGCCAGTAGCGGAACCAACTGCCCACCCTGCACCTGCAACAGGGTGTAGTAATGAGCAGCGTGGTAAACCACCGCGATAGGCACCAGTGACATGCCAAACCGGAGCAGCCACGTGTGTAACGGCGCACCGTCCCTGGTGATCAGTCTGGCGAGGGCCAGTACCAGTGCGTACACCGCAAAGTACCAGAGTGGCGACAGGGCCAGACCTATCGCGTGATAGATCTTGAATGC
>JBFJWR010000036.1:0-14005 GCA_041623535.1 Pseudomonadales bacterium | reverse complement strand
GCGCCCACTTCCTGCTGGTGCGATACAAAGGTGTAACCACGCTCTGCCGCATCGAACTCGGGCTGCTGAACCATTTCCACGTAGTGCTTCATGCCTTCGCCACGCGCGTAGTTGTACGAGAAGTCGAAGGTGCGGTACCAGTTGGTGTGAATGCCGGCCAGCGTGATGAACTGGAACTTGTACCCGAGGTCAGACAACTCCTGCTGGAACGTGGCAATCTCCGCGTCAGACAGGTTCTTGCGCCAGTTGAAGCTGGGCGAGCAGTTGTAGCTGAGCAGTTGGTCCGGATACTGCGCGTGGATTGCCTCGGCAAAGATGCGTGCTTCCTCGATGCTCGGGGTTGCGGTCTCGCACCAGATCAGGTCGGCGTACGGCGCGTAGGCCAGGCCGCGGCTGATGGCCTGGTCAATGCCGGCGTTGGTGTAGTGGAAGCCTTCAGGCGACCGCTCACCGGTGCAGAACGGCTTGTCATTGGCGTCAAAATCAGACGTCAGCAGGTTGGCTGCGTTCGCATCGGTACGCGCCAGCACGATGGTCTGGGTGCCGAGTACATCTGCCGCCAGGCGGGCGGCAACCAGTTTCTGTACGGCTTCCTGCGTCGGAACCAGCACCTTGCCACCCATGTGACCGCACTTCTTCACGGCCGCCAGCTGATCTTCAAAGTGAGCTGCTGCCGCACCATTCATGATCATGTTCTTCATCAGCTCGTAGGCGTTCAGTACGCCGCCGAAACCGGCTTCGGCATCCGCCACGATGGGCAGGAAGTAATCGATCGCGTCTGCTTCCTTGAGCGAGCCTTCGCAGATTTTCTTCCACTGGATTTCGTCGGCACGCTTGAAGGTGTTGTTGATCCGGCGAACCATGGTCGGTACCGAGTCATACGCGTACAGGGACTGGTCCGGGTACATGGTCTCGGATGTGTTGCCGTCTGCAGCTACCTGCCAGCCGGACAGGTATACCGCTTCCAGTCCTGCCTTGGCCTGTTGCATGGCCTGGCCGGCGGTGATTGCACCAAATGCATTGACGTAGCCTTTCTTGGAAGTGCCGTTCACTTTCTCCCAGAGCTTCTCAGCGCCGCGCTTGGCGAGCGTGTATTCCGGCTGCACGCTGCCACGCAGACGCACGACATCGGCCGCGGAGTAGGGGCGCGTTACGCCTTTCCAGCGCGGATTCTCCGCCCAGTCCTTTTCAATCGCAGCTATCTGCTGTTCACGCGTCTGGCTCATATTTTTCCCTCTTAGGAGTTAATTTGGATGGGTGCTTCTCAGTCCAGCACTGCGTATGCAGGCAGGGTGAGGAAGTCCACCAGTTCGTCGGCGGTAGTGATTTCATCCATCAGGCGCGCCGCCTCATCAAAGCGACCGTTATTGTAACGGTCTTCCCCGACTTCGCCGCGGATGACGGCGAGTTCTTCCTGCAGCATGTCCCGGAACAGTTCCTTGGTGACCACCTTGCCATTGCTGAGGTCCTTGCCATTGCGGATCCATTGCCAGATGGACGTGCGGGAAATCTCCGCGGTCGCCGCGTCTTCCATCAGGCCGTAAATCGGCACGCAACCGTTGCCGTTGATCCAGGCTTCGATGTACTGAACCGCCACCCGGATATTGATGCGCATGCCGGCTTCGGTGCGATCGCCCGGCGGAACCTCCAGCAGGTCTGCGGCGGTAACCGGCGCATCTTCCTCGCGGGTGATGTGCAGCTGGTTGGGCCGGTCGCCGAGGTATTCGTTGAGCACGCCCATGGCCGTTGCCGCCAGGCCGGGGTGGGCAATCCAGGTGCCGTCGTGACCGTTGCTGGCTTCCAGTGTTTTGTCCGCGGTGACTTTTTCCAGCACCTTGGCATTGGCGACCGGATCCTTCTGCGGAATGAACGCCGCCATGCCGCCCATGGCCATGGCACCGCGACGGTGACAGGTGCGGATCAGCAGCCGGGAGTAGGCGTTCAGGAAGGGTTTTTCCATCGTCACCACCTGGCGATCGGGCAGCACCCGGTCGGGGTGATTACGCAGGGTCTTGATGTAACTGAAGATGTAATCCCAGCGCCCGCAGTTCAGGGCAACCACGTGGTCTTTCAGTTCAAAAAGAATTTCGTCCATTTCAAAGACCGCGGGCAGGGTCTCGATCAGGAAGGTCGCCTTGATCGTGCCGCGCTCGAGTCCGTAGCGGTCTTCTGCCGTGCTGAAGACGTTGTCCCACCAGCGGGCTTCCAGGTGTGACTGGATTTTCGGGATGTAAAAATACGGACCACTGCCATTGGCCAGCAGGGTCTTGTGGTTGTGATGGAAGTACAGGGCGAAGTCCATCAGGCAACCCGGGATGTCCTGGTCGTTCAGCAGGATGTGTTTTTCCGGCAGGTGCAGGCCGCGCGCCCGGCAGATCAGCACGGCCGGATCGGGTCTCAGCTTGTACTCTTTGCCGGTTTCGGGTGCGGTGAAGTCGATGGTCCGATGCACTGCGTCACGCATGTTGATCTGGCCCTGGACGACGTTGTCCCAGGTGTTCGAGAGCGAATCCTCGAAGTCAGCCATGAATACCTTCACGTCGGCATTCAGGGCATTGATGATCATTTTGCGATCGACAGGTCCGGTGATTTCCACACGCCGGTCCAGCAGGTCCTGCGGAATGCCGCGTATTTTCCAGTCACCGGCCCGAACTTCGGCGGTGGACTCGAGGAAGTCAGGCAGTGCTCCGCCATCGATGCGGGCCTGCCATTCCTTACGGGCAGCCAGCAGATCGCGCAGGCGTGGTGCGAATTCGCGTGCCAGATCACCCAGAAAGGACATCGCGTCCTCGGTCAGTATTTCCCGGTACTCAGCATTGACCGGGCCGGTAACCTTCAGTCCGCCGACTTCCCATGGCGTTCCTGCTGTCATTCTTGCACCTCACTGTGGCTGTGTGCTGCTGTTCACGCTTGCATTGGCGCTGCGGAACAGGTTCCTGCGGTAGGTTTGGAATTCTTCTGCTTCCGCGGACTGCAGCCCATGAAAAGTAGCAGAAAAACCATGTACTCTCCCAACGGCAGGCCAGCGTGGCCGGTGCGCGCGGGGGTCGGAATTGTCCCGATTCGGCCCATTACTGTCAAATGACACCTCCGCCGGTGGGTGGAAACAGGCCCCACTCCGGGTGCCCTGGTCGCCCGGCTTGCGATACCTGCCTGCTAGAATGATCCTCAGTAAATGTGCTGTGGACCCCCGGTACCATGCAATTCCTCTCGCGCCTCAGTATTCGGGCCCGCTTCCTGGGCCTGATCATTGTCTTCGTGGTGTCCAGTGTGCTGGTCATGGCCTTTGGGTTGCGGCAGGTGCATATCCTCAAAGCGGAAACGGCTGAGCAGGTGGGAACCCTGAAAGCCCGCGCAGCCCATGCCGGGCAACTGGGGCTGGCCGGAGTGCAGGAGGCCGTTCGCGTCGACCGGGCCTTACGCACGGCGCTGTTGGCGCCGGATGCCACCGTGCTGGTGCCGGCCGATCGTCCCCAGTCGGCGCTCCATTCGCTGCTTGTGAATATGCAGAAGCCGGCGCTCCCGGTGGGCAACGTTCTGCCGGCGGAACTGGCGCCACTGCTCAAGCGGCATGGCAACCTGTACCAGCTGTTCGGCGAGCAACTGGAAGACCCGGATGCGGCGCAGCAATCCCACGCCGCGATCAGCACGGTCGAGCAGCAACTGACCGGCCTGTTGGAGCAATGGGTCAGCACGGTCCGGCAGGGTGACCCGCTGTCGGATGGCGCCGCGCTGAGCCACGAACAGCAGGCCATGCTGTGGATGAGCATGATTTCATTGCTGGGCCTGGTGGTTGCGGTCATCGTTGCCCAGGTCATTTCGCGCAGCGTGTCAGGGCCCCTGAACCAGATGGCTGAATGTGCCGAGCGTATCGCCGATATGGACCTGACGGTGAATCTGCCGGAAACCGAGGGTCACAAGGATGAACTGAGCCGGTTGAACCTGGCCATGCGCGAACTGACGGTCAATGTGACCGGCAGTGTCCAGCGTATCGGTGAACTGGCGGGTCAGCTTGCATCTTATTCTTCTGAACTGCAGGCGAATTCCGAGTCTTCGTCCCGCGAGTTGCGCGCGGAGAACAGCGACATCGAGCACATCTTCTCCGCGACCCAGACCATGACCAAATCCGCCCAGGCCGTGGCCCGGAATACTTCCCATGCAGCACAGTCAGCGCGGGGTGCGGATGAGGAGGCACATGCGGGCGCGCAATCCCTGCAGAACACGATCGCGGACATGAGTGCGCTGGCAGAAGACCTGAACCGCTCGGGACAGGTGATTCATGAACTGGAATCGCGGGTGCAGAGCGTGGGCGGGATCCTGCGGGTGATCCGCGAGATTGCAGAACAGACCAACCTGCTGGCGCTGAATGCCGCGATCGAGGCCGCGCGTGCCGGCGAGCAGGGGCGTGGCTTTGCCGTCGTGGCAGACGAGGTGCGGACCCTGGCAGGCCGGACCCAGGACGCCACCGTGGAAATCCAGAACACCATCGGCCAGGTGCGCGAAACCGCCACGCAGGCGGTGACGGTGATGGAGGACAACCGGCAACGTGTGCGCAACACCCTGGCGCTGACAGAACAGACCGGGACGTCCTTCAATAATATTTCCAGGTCCGTGGGACGTATTTCGGAAATGAACACGCAGGTTGCAGAGTCAGCAGAGGCGCAGAACGAACTGGCGACGGACATGGAGGGCCGGGTGGGTCACGTGCGCGATCTGTCACACGCTGCCACCGAGCATGCTTTGGCCAACCTGGAACTGGCCAACGGGCTGGCCAACCTGGCCACCCGCCTGCGGGACGAGGTAGGGCGCTTCCGCAGCTAGCGGCCAGGGCCGGGGTTGCCCCCGGTTTTTATTCGACCAGTTCGACCTTGACGCGGATATTGAAGTCGCTGTGTGTGCTGTGGCGCGTGACGCCGCTCAGGGCTGTATTGTCATCCCGGGTCTGCCCGCCGGAACCACCCAGGTCTATCCACTGGCCCAGCCGGCCACGTACAACGGTTTCCGAGCGCCGGGTCTGCAGGCGACCTTCCTGCAGGTCTTCATCGTCGTGACGCGTGGATATTTCCAGCTCGACCTCCTGATCGCCCACCAGGCGTGGAGTCACCCAGATGCCCTTGTCCGCACTCTGGTGCTGAATCTGCGTGATCGGATGGCCGTAGGCATCGTAGGCCGTGTTGGTCACCGGTATCAGTTTGCCGCTGCGAATCTGTGCGGCCCGGCCGTCCAGGGTCTGGATGCGCTGGGTCGCATTGTTCTCGCCGCTGCCGCTGCCGGCACCAATGCGCGCCACCACGCTGTTGGGCCGGGTCGGGGAACCGATCTCGACGCGGTTGCGATCGCCGATGGCGGCATCCAGCGTGGCGCGCCGGCTTTCGCTACGGGTCATCTCGCCCTGTTCCACGTGCAGGATGACCTGCCGTGCGGGTGCATCCAGGTGGCGGATCACCGGTAGCAGTTCCCGCAGGTTGTCGGGCGTGGATCGGATAATGAGCTGGTTATGGACGCCACTGATGCGGCCATCTGGCGCGAGCAGCGGTTTGACCACCGGCAGCACGTCTTCAATGGTGCGGTATTTCAGCGTGACGACCTCGATGCGCAGGACGGGCGCTGCAGAAGCCAGCGAAGTCACCAGTGAGAGCAGCAGGGCAGGAATGAGGCGGTTCATTTGTATTACAGGCCCACCGGTTTGAGTCGGCGGTCGCGGCGGGCGCGATACCAGTTTTCCATGAATGAATCGCGAATCTCGCCTACATCACCGGGGCTGTTGAACTCGGCAAATCCCTGCCAGGTATCGGTATCATCGCGGTAGATCAGCCCTGCCGAATCGGCGAGCAGAAAGACATCGTGGCGGTTTGCCTGTTCGGCATCGATTTTCCGCAGGCGGATGTTCTCGCCAAAATACTCACTGAGTTCAATGATGCGATGGCCATTGTGGATGGCGGCCTGGGCATCGAAGTACAGGACGTTCATTTCCGTGTAGCGGCTGCGGCGGGCGAAGGCCGACATGGCATCCGCCACGCCCTGTTTGTCCAGTACTTCCGGGTCGAGATCCGGGGCGAACAGGTCGACCCTGGAAACGGCCTGCTCGATCATGCGTTGTACCGCTTCACTGAACGCCTCGGGGCCGATCAGGGTGACGGGCTCGCTGGTTTCGCCCAGCACGCAGTCGCTGAGCATTTCGTGATCGTCGATTTCCAGGGCGAGGTCTTTTTCCTGGGTCATGGCGTTTCCTCCATGGGTCGGCTGTCTATACCTGGCGTGCCAAAGTTTCAGCATAACCTGTGTATGAGAGTGGCGTGAGCGCGCACAGTTCCCGGCGAGCGGCTTCCGGGATCGGGGCCTCGGCAATGAAGCGTGCCAGCAGTTCCTGGTTGACCGGCTGTCCGCGGGTCAGTTCCTTGAGCTGTTCATAGGCATTTTCCACTCCGTGGCGGCGCAGCACCGTCTGTACCGGCTCGGCCAGCAGTTCCCAGCGGTGCTCCAGGTCTCCGCTGACCCGCTCGCGATCCAGTTCGATCTTGCCCAGGCCGCGCAGCAGCGATGCCCAGCCCAGGTGGGCATGACCCAGCGCGGTACCGAGGTTGCGCAGTACCGTGGAATCAGAAAGGTCGCGCTGCATGCGCGAGATCGGCAGCTTCTCTGCCAGGTGCGCGAGCAGGGCATTGGCAACCCCCAGGTTGCCTTCGGCGTTCTCGAAATCGATGGGGTTGATCTTGTGCGGCATGGTCGAGGAGCCGACTTCGCCGGCCACCGGCCGCTGGCGGAAATAGCCCAGCGAGATGTAGGTCCAGCAGTCGCGGGCGAAATCGATCAGGATGGTGTTCAGGCGTTGTACGGCCTGCAGCAGTTCAGCCAGGCAGTCGTGCGGCTCAATCTGCGTGGAGTAGGGCTGGAACTCGAGTCCGAGCGAGGTGACGAACGCCGCGCAGGTGGACGGCCAGTCAACATCCGGGTAGGCGACTGCGTGCGCGTTGTAGTTGCCGGTTGCGCCGTTCATCTTGCCCGGAATCGGGGTGTCATTCACACACTGCAGCTGGCGCTCGAGGCGGCGCAGGACATTGGCGATTTCCTTGCCGACCGTGGTGGGCGTGGCGGACTGGCCGTGGGTACGCGACAGCATGGGCTGGTCGGCCCAGGCGTGGGCCAGTTCGCGCAGGCGTCCGGTCAGTTGTCCGCTGGCCTGGGCAAAGACCCCGCCGCGCCATTCCGCCATCATGCCGGCATACGCCAGGTTGTTGATGTCTTCCGAGGTGCAGGCGAAGTGCACGAACCGGGTGCTGGCTCCCAGGGAGCCGAGCCTGTTCAGTTCTTCACCGATCCAGTATTCAACCGCTTTCACGTCGTGGTTGGTGGTGGCTTCGATTTCCTTGATGCGCAGGCCATGTTCCAGCGCGAAATCCTGCTCGAGCTGCTGCAGGCTGCGCTGTTCATCCGCACTGAAGGCCGGCAGTTCCACAATGCCGGGCTGCGCGGCGAGATGTGCCAGCCAGCGCAGTTCCACCCGTACCCGGTGGCGCTGCAGGCCGAATTCACTGAATAAAGGACGTAAATCGCGGACTGCCTTGGCATAGCGGCCATCCAGCGGGGACAGGGCGGCCAGGGTGGCGGCCGCAGGGCTTGAAGCTGCACTCATGGAGATAATTCTGCTCGTGGTTTTAAGGGGCAATCATACACCAAGCTTTTGCGTGTCTCCCGTCCGGGCACGGCGCAGGGCGATCAGCGTGGCGCCGAATACCAGCAGTGCGCCGGTGCCGGTGAGCAGGTCGATCTGTTCGTCCCACAGGATCCAGGCGATGCCTGCCGAGAAGACGATGGCCGAGTATCCAAAAGGTGCGGCCTTGCCGGCAGGTGCCCAGCGGTAACCCTCGGACATGATGACCTGGCTGAACGTTGCCAGCACCCCCACGCCGATCAGCAGCAACAGGTCGGGCCGGTCGATGCCCTGCCAGGCCCAGGCCAGGGGCACGGCACTCACCAGCGTGGAAATGGCAGCGAACCAGAACACGATGCGCAGGGCGGGCTCGGTGCTGGTCAGGTTGCGCACCGAAACAAACGCGATGGCGGCCAGGATGCAGGCCGCCAGGCCAACCAGCGACAGGGGCTGGAACATGCCCGGCCCGGGTTTCAGCACCAGCAGTACGCCGCAGAAGCCGACACCCACGGCGACCAGCGAGCGCGCAGCCATGGGCTCACCCAGCCAGATTCTGCCGACGACAGGCACGAACACCGGTGCGGCATAGGTAAACAGCATGGCCTCTGCGAGGGGGATGTGGGCGATCGCGTAAAAGAAACAGTACATCGCGCTGAGCCCGACCAGCGCCCGGAACAGGTGCAGGCGGGGGCGACGCGTGGCGAACGGTGCCAGTCCGCGCCACAGGATCAGCGGCAGGAACATGAGGAAGCCGGTCAGGTTGCGGAAGAAAACGATGGTTTCGTTATTGACGCCATCGGAAGCAAGGCGGATAAGCACGCCCATCAGGGCAAAGAGCAGTCCGGAGCCGGTCAGCAGCAGCGCGCTGCGCCAGAGTGATTCCTGCCTGGTGGCGGGACTGTTCATGCCTCCAGCAGGTCGCGGCAGGCCCGCTGCAGTTTGCCGCGCCGCAGCAGCAGGTGCCAGCGGCTGCCTCCCATCTGCCGCCAGAGCATGGCCGAGCGGACACCGGCCAGCAGCAGGGCGCGTACGCGCCGCGCGACACTTTCATTCTGTAGCTGGTTCGCCTCGCCGGCCACCTGGATGCGGAAGCTGAGGGTGCTCAGTGTCTCGCGGTAGATTTCGTCCAGCCCGGCGACGACTTCATCGTCGATCGGAGAGCGTTCCGCCACCATGGGCAGCATGGCCTGCAGTCGCGTGCGTACGTCGTTGAGCATCGCGGGATCCTGGCGCAGCCGGGATTCCAGGTGCAGCAGGTTGATGGTGTAGCGGATGGCCCGGCCGTGTGTATCGCCGGCGCTGGCCTGCAGCACTTCGTCCAGCAGCCGCAAGCCGTTCCGGACACCGGAGATGCCGTTATAAACGGCCGCCACCGATGGCGGGTCAAGCTGGAAAACGCTGTACAGGCTGGCTTCCATCTGGCTGCTGTCGACCATCCCGGTATGGGCCATCTGGTCCACCAGGGTGCTGGCCTGAAAGAGCCCTGCCAGGGCCAGTGCCTGGTTCTGAATACGGTTGGTCACGTTACGGGTTTCCTGATCCGGAGAGAATCACGCCGCCGCCAAGGCAGACCTCTTCAGCGTAGAACACTGCGAACTGTCCGGGGGCCACGGCGCGTTGCGGCTCCCGGAACTGAACCCGGCAGGTGCCGTCGGTCGCCACGGTCACGTGGCAGGCCGCATCGGACTGCCGGTAGCGGATTTTTGCCGTGCAATCGAATGCAGTGCCCGGCGGCGGGTTGATCCAGTTCAGTTCCGCGCACTCTATGGCGATGCAAAACAACGCCGGATGCTCACCGCCCTGGACCACCTGCAGGGTGTTGGTCGCGAGGTCCTTGCCGGCGACATACCAGGCCGCCTCGCTGCTGTCGTTGCGCCCGCCGATGCCCAGGCCCTGGCGCTGGCCGATGGTATAGAAGGCGAGCCCGGTGTGCTCGCCGAGATGACGGCCGTCGAGGCTCACGATGGGGCCGGGTTCGCGCTGCACGTAGCGGGCCAGGAAGTCGCTGAAGCGACGCTCCCCGATAAAGCACAAGCCGGTGCTGTCTTTCTTGTCATGCACGGGAAAGCCGGCCTTGCGCGCCAGTGCCCGCACCGCGGGTTTTTCCAGTTCGCCGACCGGAAAGCGGGCGCGCTGCAACTGGCTGCCGGGAACCGCGTGCAGAAAATAACTCTGGTCCTTGTTGCCATCCAGTCCGCGTAGTAATTCGGTCCTGCCGTCGCGGGTGCGCAGGCGGGCGTAATGGCCGGTGGCAACCGTGTTGGCGCCCAGCGTCGCGGCGTAATCCAGCAGGGTCTTGAACTTGATCTCGCGGTTGCAGAGCACGTCCGGGTTCGGCGTGCGCCCGGCCCGGTACTCAGCGAGAAAATGTTCGAAGACGTGATCCCAGTATTCCGCCGAAAAGTTGGCCACGTGTAGCGGGATATCGAGCAGTTGGCACACCGCCTCGGCGTCTGCGAGGTCTTCCTTGGCCGTACAGTATTCGGTGCCGTCATCCTCCTCCCAGTTCTTCATGAACAGGCCTTCCACGGGCAGCCCCTGCTCGCGCAACAATAGGGCACTGACCGCGGAGTCCACGCCGCCCGAGAGGGCAGCGATGACCGGGGTCTTGCCGGGTGGGGGGCTCAGGTCAGGCATCGGGGCGCCGGGAGTGATGAATCGGGGGCGCTATCTTACCAGCGACCGGGCGGTATTCAGAGGTCATGCAGCAGTTCCAGCGGGGCGCGCTGGCCGGCCAGGTAGTCCTGTATGCAGCGCAGCACCAGCGGGCTGCGCAGTTCGCCACTGGCTTCGAGTTCCCGGATCTCTGCCAGTGTCTTCCAGGTGGCCGCGAGTATGTCGGCGTCCAGTGGCTCATCCGGATGATGCCGCAGCGCGGTGGCGGCGAAGCAGGCCCGGACGTAGGTGATGCCATTCTGCGGCGCGTGGTAGGTGTAGAGTCCGACGAGGGCGGTGGGTATGACTTCCCAGGCGGTTTCCTCGCGCGTTTCCCGCACCGTGGCCTGCAGCAGTGATTCACCGTTATCCAGGTGTCCTGCCGGCTGGTTATAAACAATCCGTCCGGCATCCCGTTCCTGCACCAGCAGAAAGCGGCCGTCCTGTTCCACGATCACGGCGACCGTTGCGTGCGGGAGCTTCTGCATACGTGCTGACACCTCGGTTAGAATGGAAGACCCCTATCATCACAGATTATCGGCAGGAAATATGGCGCTCACCCATTTGAACGAGGCCGGCGATGCACGCCAGGTGGATATTTCGGCCAAGGCCGTGACAACACGGGTGGCCTGCGCCGAGGCCTTCGTGCGGATGAGCGCGCCGACGCTGGCCGCCATCCGCGATCAGTCCCTGAAGAAGGGCGATGCGCTGGCGGTGGCCCGGATTGCCGGAATCCAGGCGGCCAAGCAGACCTCGAATCTGATCCCCCTGTGCCATGGCCTGCCGCTGGAAGGGGTGGAAGTGGACATCTCGCTCACCGACGCCGGTGTACAGATCACGACCACCTGTCGCGTGACCGCCCGCACCGGGGTGGAAATGGAAGCACTGACGGCGGCCAGCGTCGCAGCCCTGACCCTGTACGACATGTGCAAGAGCCAGGAAAAGGGCATGGTGATAGAACGGGTGCGCCTGCTGTCCAAGAGCGGTGGTCGTTCCGGCGACTGGCAGGCTGACACGGGGCAGGCATAGGCGTTCCATGGAAATACAGGTTTGCTACTTCGCCCGGATTCGCGAACTGCTGCAGCGCGACACGGAAAGCGTTCAGTTGCCGGGTGATGCCCTGACCGCGGGTCAGGTGCTCGACTGGCTGCAGGCACGCGATGCGGCGGACTGGCAGCAACTGCCGGCGGACTGGCCGGTGCTGTTTGCCGTGAATCAGCATATGGCGACCTCCGACACGGTGGTGCATGCCGGTGATGAACTGGGGCTGTTCCCCCCGGTTACCGGCGGCTGAGGCGGATGGCCATCATTACGCGCATTCAGAACTCGGTGCTGGACAGCGCCGGGGAACTGGCCGCCCTGCAGGCCGCGGATGCCAACGCCGGGTCCGGTGCGCTGGTTTCCTTTCAGGGCGTGGTGCGGGCAGCCGGCGGGGTGCAGCGCCTGTACCTGGAACATTATCCCGGTATGACCGAGCGGGCACTGGGGGGTCTCGCGGAGTCCGCGCAGCAGCGCTGGCAGTTGTCTGGCGTGCTGCTGGTGCACCGTGTGGGCTGGATGGAACCCGGCGCGCTGATCGTCCTGGCGGCAACCCTTGCGCCGCATCGACAATCGGCTTTTGCGGCCTGCAGTTTCCTGGTGGATGCGCTGAAGACAGATATCCCGCTGTGGAAGAAAGAACTGTTGGCGGATGGTGCCGAGCGCTGGGTGCAGAGTCGGGTCACGGATCTGGCGGCGCGTGCGGCATGGGGCGATCAGGAAACCTAGACCGGAAACCCTGGGCCGGAGACTCCGGACCCAACCTGCCGGCCGGCGACGCCGGGCAAACAGAACACAGTCCGCACGTAGCGGGAGTGCAATCTTGCGTAGCGCCCGAACCGATGCGCTACGGTTTCGCCGGTCTCAGTGCGAGGCGGTCTCGGCTACGCGTCCGCTCTCTGCCTGATGATCCTGATGTGGCGCATCAGTCGGTTCGTCCTGCGGTCGGATGTGCACCGCGTGCAGGCCCTTGTCGCCTTCTTCCACGGTGAACTCGACCACCTGGCCGGCTCGCAGGGATCGGTATCCCTCCATCTCGATGGCGGAGTAATGGGCGAACAGGTCTTCGGGGATCTCATCGGTTACGATGAAGCCATAACCCTTCACGTTGCTGAACCATTTCACTTTGCCGATTTGCACTGGGTAGCCCTCTTGAATTGCTAGATATGGGCAGCCCCGATGCCATAAATAAACCAAAATGGCATTTTCGGGACTTGGATTCACTATACAACGGGGTTGGGGCATTGACAAAGGGGCGCCATCTGACGGCTTCGAGGTCCGGTCCTGCGGCTCGGAAACCGGACGGGAATCGTGTTGTCAAATTCACTCAATGGGCTGTCGGAAAGGGTAAGATAGAGCCAGTAATGGAACGTAGGCGCTGGTTTGGCTGATGTTGGGTACTTTGGGTTTTATTGAACTACGCTTATCAACAGGCGACGAATCGGACAACCAGATTCCAGATGGGGATTTGGCGGTACAGACTGAAAAGCCGCAGTTAAAGCGGCCGCCGATGTACCGGGTCATCATGCTGAATGACGACTATACCCCAATGGAATTTGTCGTGGAAGTACTGGAAACGTACTTCTCCATGAACCGGGAAAAAGCAACCCAGGTCATGTTGACAGTGCATACGAAGGGGCGGGCTGTGTGCGGCGTGTACACGCGGGACATCGCGGAGACCAAGTCCGCGCAGGTAAACGAGTACGCACGGGAGAGTCATCACCCGTTGCTGTGTGAGATTGACAGGGCAGACTAGCGACAGACTGTATCCGGGAAGCAGAAAGAGATAAAGGAAATGCTGAGCAAAGACCTGGAAGTAACGCTGAATCTGGCGTTCAAGGAAGCGCGTTCGAAGCGGCATGAGTACATGACCGTGGAGCACCTGCTGCTTGCCTTGCTGGACAACGACGCGGCCTCCGATGTGCTGCGGCACTGCGGTGTCGATCTGAATCGCCTGCGCCGTGAACTCATTGATTTTGTCGATTCCACCACGCCATTGATTCCGGCCACCGATAATGACCGCGAAACGCAACCGACCCTCGGTTTTCAGCGTGTGCTGCAACGCGCCGTGTTTCACGTGCAGTCGTCCGGCAAGAAGGAAGTCACCGGTGCCAATGTGCTGGTGGCACTCTTCAGCGAACAGGAATCCCAGGCGGTTTATTTTCTCAAGCAGCAGAACATTGCGCGCATCGATGTGGTCAATTACATCGCGCACGGTATTTCCAAGGTTTCGAATACGCACCATGACTCCAGCGAACCCGAACAGGAACAGGTCGACGAGGAGGCCGTCGCCGAATCCCAGGGGCAAAGTCCGCTGGAGGCTTACGCCACCAACCTGAACGAGCAGGCCGCACTGGGGAAAATCGACCCACTGGTTGGCCGGCTGCAGGAAGTGGAAAGGGTGATTCAGATCCTGTCACGGCGCCGCAAGAACAACCCATTGCTGGTTGGTGAGTCGGGCGTGGGCAAGACCGCGATTGCCGAAGGCCTGGCCAAGATGGTGGTCGACGGAGAAGTGCCGGATATCATTCGCAATTCCACCGTGTATGCACTGGACCTCGGCGCCTTGCTGGCGGGTACCAAGTATCGCGGCGATTTTGAAAAACGTTTCAAGGCCCTGCTTGCCGAACTGCGCAAGAACGAAGGCGCGATGCTGTTTAT
>JBFJWR010000035.1:0-14079 GCA_041623535.1 Pseudomonadales bacterium | reverse complement strand
TTACAGGGCACGCAGTGGTACTTCGGAACCCGTAGGTGCAGGGTCATCACGCGGTTGCCCATCCGGGTGTGCTTGATCGACCGTAGATAGCTGGCCTTCACACGTAACGAGCTCTGGCCGCAGTAAATGCAGGGCGGGCGTGTCTGAGGCCTGGCCCAGACCTGAATGCCTGAGCCATGGTCGACTTTCTCAATCTCGAGGCCTGGAAGCCCTACAATGGTACTTGCGAGGGACATCGGTATTCTCCTTCGACTAATTTCTTCGCAAAAATCAGTCTAGGAAGTGCCGGTGTCCCCCGTTTATGACGAAGAGCCCATGGTTTACACCTTATTCCGGAGACATGGTTTACATGTCTCCCAGAAAAGGATTGGGTCCGGGTTCCACCCGGGCCTCATCCTGATCAAAGTATCCCAAATCATAGTCGAGGAATGTGACCTGCCAGATGCGGTCCTCGACTTCGCGGATTCCCACGTATTGCCCTGTGAAAGCGGTGCTCAGATTGACTTTCCGTTTCCCGATACAGATTCGGCCACAGCGGGTGACCCGCACAGTCCGGTCGTGGAAGGGATACTCAGGTTCATCTGGCTTGCGATATGTCCTGGATGAAGGTCAGGCCATACCACTTTCCCTCAAGGACGGCTTCCTTCAGGATCGCCATGATCTGGCTGTCCGAGTACTTCGATTTCTTCACGTAGAAATAAAAGGCAGAGACCAGGGAAATATTGTTATCGTTCTGTCGGCCGAGTTGCGCACAGGGTCCCTTAATCAACCTATATCAAGTGCTTGATGTGGTCCATGAGGTGTGTCTTTTCATCAATGATGGCAGAGCGCACCTGCTCCACCGATAGTTTTCCCTCTGCTATCCGAAGTTCGGCACCACGAAAATCAGCGCCTTCCAGATTGGCACCTTCAAACGTCCCACCCAATAGCCTGGTCCCACTGAAATTGGCGCCCGACAAGTTTGCCCATTGGAATACATTTTTGTGCAGGAAGGCGCCGCGGAAGTCAGCACCTGTAATGTTCGTTTCCCGGAAAATTACCTCGGCCAGCATGGAGTCCTGAAAATTCGCATGGCTCAAATCCAGGAAGCTGAAATCGCTGTCACGCAGGTCCTTTCCGGAGAGATCGGTACCGGGGTACAGCAGACACTCACATTCAACCTCACTTTCGGAGGTCCAATGGATTCTGATCGTGTTCGCGAAGCGTGTTTCGTGGTTGATGCGCGCACTTCGCAGTTGTTCACAGGTGAGATTGACTACTCGATCGAGATTGGCTCCCTCAAGGTTGCAGCCCTGCAATATCGCGTCGCAAAAGTCTGATCCGACCAATTCCGCACCTGACAGGTCCGCACCAGAAAAATCAGCCTCCGTAAAATTGCATCCGCCCAAAAGCGCATTTCTGCACTGGGTATTCGAAAAATTGGCGCGCATCAGGTTGATACGGGCGATCTCCTGCTGAAGACGGTGTTGCTCCTGGCGATATGTCCCGCTACCCAATTTGAATTTCTCAAGCACGCCGCGCAGTGCTGTGAGTTGCTGTGCATACAGGTGATAACGTTCAGCTTTGATGCGGCGGAGGTCGAATTCTCCGATGGACTGGCCGGATACATCAAATCGGGCGCCTACGCGGCCGTACGTTTCCAGCCACGCCTGATGAAGATCCAGCATCATTCTGAGATCGTTGATATCCATTTGACTCAGCAGCAAAGTGGGGCCTCACCCACATGATAATCGGGCAGCCAAAAGCAGACGAGTTTTTACCAGACTGCCTACACCATCACAACCAACCAAGCCGCGCTCTCCCGAAACACTCTTCCACACGGCCCAATCCTCCCGGCAAACACCATATGCCATACTCCCGCGATCGCCGGCGATGCATGCAAGTGAACCCTGCGGCAGGCGCCTTCACATCTTGTGGGTCCCAGTCTCCGGTATGACAACCGGTCCGCTGAGACCATTGCCGAGAGGTACGCCAATATGGACTTTATTCGCCAGAAATTGTTGCACGCAAGCCGCATTCCAGCCGACCTCGATACGGTCACCCAGATCGATGCGGATCGGGAAGTCCCTCCGGAAGAGGTGGGCGTTGATCCAAAGGACGTGGAAAGTATCTGGAATAATTTCCGCGCTGTTTATAAGACTGGCGTGCACCCCGCCATGTCGCTCTGCATACGCCGCCACGGAAAAGTCCTGATTTCGCGTGGCATCGGCCATATACGTGGCAATGGCCCGAATGATCCGGCGGATGCCGAGAAAGTGCCGGTAACTGCCGACTCGCCCTTTTGTATCTATTCCAGTTCCAAGGGCGTGACGGCCGTACTCATGCATATGCTGGCCGAAGATGGCCTGATCGACATCATGGATCCGGTGTCCTTCTACTGCCCGGATTTCTCCGGTAAAGGTAAAGACAACATCACAATTCACCACATCCTCTCGCACCGGGGTGGTGTGCCCGGACTACCCGCTGATTTCGTGAAGGAAGATATGTGGAACAAGGAAAAGATCTGGGAACTGATGTGCCAGGCCAGGCCGATTACCACGGATGGTTCCAAGCTCGCCTACCACGCCATTACCGGCGGATTCGTTCTTGAGAAGGTTGTGGAGAAAGTCACGGGCGAAGATATTAATGCCTATGTCGACCGCAAGGTTCGCCAGCCAATGGGTATGCAGTACTTCACCTACGGTATTCAACCCCAGCACATGGACAAGCTGGCGGTCACCTATGTGACGGGACCCTATCCCGGCCCGCTGGTGGATGCTTTCGCGAAGCGCGCACTGGGCATCAGGCTGAACGAGGTGGAGGAGGCGACGAACGACCCGCGCTTTCAGGAACAAACCATACCGGCTGGAAACCTCGCAAGCAGTGCCAGCGAAATGTCCGCGTTCTACCAGATGCTTCTCAACGGGGGCGTCTGGAACGGCCAGCGCATTTGCGCGGAAAGGACGGTAGCCAGGGCGATTCAACCCTACGGGGAACGCATGTTCGATCGTACACTGATGCTGCCCATGCGCTACAGCGCCGGGCAGATGCTCGGAGACAGCCCCATCGGTATGTATGGGCCGAACTGTGAACATGCCTTCGGGCATCTGGGCCTGATCAACAAGTGGTGCTGGGCTGACCCGGAACGGGATATTTCAGTGTCCCTGCTCACGTCCGGCATTCCGAGTGTGTCACACCATTTACTCGCCCTGATGAAGACCCTGGGCGCGATCGGCAACGGCATCCCCCGCGATGGCCAGCTCAACCGCTTTTCCATGGCGACGGTTGCCTAGTTTCGCTCCGTACCTCGATGGATTGGGATGGCAGAAGATGATTCCTGAGTCCCGCTCGCTGGTGAGATTCCGTGGCCAAAGGTATCGACCGTTTACCATGGCGGGCTGCCGTGGCCTGGCTGAACAGCTGTAGCGAAAGCTTTCCTATGACGGTGTCCTCATTCGTAACCAGGCACTCGGAAGTGTTAACGACGTCGAAATCAAAACCTCCGGTGGGGAAGAATCGGTTTCCTGTGGAACCATCCAGTCTCAGGGATCGTGCTCCAAAAGCGTTACGAATACGACATACGAGGGGACACCGTTCACCCTGAATTGGAAATACGCCGGAGACAGCGAGAGAACGATGCCGCTGGTGATTCACAAGCCGGCAGATTCTGACCCGAACGAAATGTACATTGCAGTGATCGAGTTTGTTTCCGGCAGCATATTTTCCGTGTACTGGGAATCGCGCGAGTAATACTGATTATTGAGCTAGCCTTGCCAGGCGTGACTCGCAGATCAGGTGCTGGCGCCTGATGACTGGGTTTCTGCTGTGGCCGGGTTCAGGCTGAATCTGAGGATCAGGTACCCGAGCACACCGGACGCGACCGAACCAATAATGATGCCCAATCGCTCGTCAAACAGTTGGTTTACACCAGTTTCCTCAAAAGCGAGGGAGCCGATAAAGAGACTCATGGTGAATCCCACACCGCACAGGGCCGCCGTTCCGTAGAGACTTTTCATATTCATTCCTGCGGGAAGTGCCGTCAGCTTGAGATGAATGGCCAGCCAGCAGAAACCGAACACGCCAATCTGCTTGCCGAAAAACAGCCCTGCTGCAATGCCTGACGACACGCCGTGCAGTGCCTGATCAAGCGTGATGCCTCCCAATGACAGACCCGCGTTGGCAAACGCGAATACTGGCAGGACGAAAAACGCGACCACGTGATGCAGGTCCTCCTCCATGCTTTTGAGGGGCGATTCTTCGTTCGCATCGCCCCGCATGGGTATGAACATGGCCAGCACCACCCCTGCCAGGGTGGCATGCACGCCTGACTTCAGGGTGGCCACCCACATGATGATCCCGAGCAGCATGTAGGGACTTTTGGAGAGGACCCCCCTTTGATTGAGAATCGCCAGGCCGATCACGCAAGCGCCAGCCACCAGCAGTGCGGCGGTGGAAATATTCGCCGTGTAAAAGAGCGCAATAATCAGGATTGCGCCGATATCGTCAAAAATCGCCAGAGAGGTGAGAAATACTTTCAGCGAAACCGGGACCCGGCTGCCGAGCAGGGCCAGAACACCGAGTGCAAACGCGATGTCCGTCGCGGCCGGTATGGCCCAACCCTGGAGGGCAACCGGATCATCCCGGTTGAATGCAATGTAAATTGCTGCCGGCACCACCATGCCGCCGACCGCCCCGACCCCGGGGAGAATGATATTCCTGCGATCAGAGAGTTCCCCCTCCATCAGTTCACGTTTCAGTTCCAGTCCGACGAGAAAGAAAAAGACCGCCATCAGGCCATCGTTAATCCACAGCAACAGGGGCTTGGCAATCTCCAGCGCGCCCACCCGGACTTCGACTGCAGTATTCAGCAGCATCTCGTAATAGGAATCGAGCGGTGAATTGGCACAAACGATGGCCAGCAGGGCCGCCATCATCAGGATGATCCCTGCCGCCGACTCTTTCTTGAGAAATTCCTGCATCATGCGTTTGCACCACTTCGAATCAATAATGTGATCGTTAAGAAAGGCCGGAACATGCAAACCGGTTATTTCGCCATTGCCGCAATAATGCCTTTCGGGATTTGCTTTGCCAATGCCGGGTAATCAGGGCGGTTCAGGCGGCTAGTGCATCCTGCCGCAGAATGCGCACGTCCATGCCTGCAGCATTGCCGGTTTCGGGGCCGGGCGCGTTATCATGCCGGGCACTTGCATGGACGGGTTGCAACCGGAATGGCTCGATTCCTTTTTGTGGTGAGTTTGCTCGTGTTTGCATTCGGCTACGGGGCGAGCACCATCATCTGGCGCTTGTGGCCGTACGAAACAATCCGCGATGCGTTTCATGCGGGCAACGCCCTGAAACGGTTGCATGAACTGCGCATCCATCCGAAAACCATCGTGAGTGAGCCCGCTGCATTGCCGGAAGGGTCGATCCGTGGCATTTACCGGCATCCGTCGAGGGAGGCGGGAGAAGAGTGGTTGCTGATTGCCGGTGGTCCCCAGCAGCACCTTGATCTCTGTCCGCGGTTTGGCTGTATTGCCTGGATCATGGATCGTCAGGGGCGGGTGTTGCACACCTGGGAAGCGGATCCGCAGCAGCTCTGGCCGGAATTCAAGTTGAATGATGAGACAGTCCGGCCCACGGCTTTTCATCCCACCGGCCTGCATCTTTACGATAACGGTGATCTGTTGGTGAGCTATGCCAACGACGAGATTTTCCCGGTCAATTTCGGGCTCGTCCGAATCGACCGGTCTGGCGGGCTGATCTGGAAGCGCCTGCAGCGTTCTCATCACTGGCCGACCATGGATCCGGCGGACCAGTTACTGTTCATTCCAGAAATGGAAGTGGTGCCCGCACCCGTGCCCCTTGGGAACACGGGTGAGTGGTTGCGACATTGTGAAACCGGGAAAGTCTTGGAAGACTGGGTCCGCGTGCTAAATGACTCGGGCGGTCTGCTCTGGGAGTTCTCCATCATTGACGTGCTGGAGAGTTCCGGGCTGCATGGGCTGCTGGCATTGGCAAAGAACGGGTGTGATCCCACCCACCTCAATTTTATCTCCATAGTCACCGATGCGGCTGCGGGACGGTTGCGAAATGCCACGCCCGGCGACTTGCTGGTATCGTTGCGCAATCTCAATACCCTGGCGGTGATCGGACGCGGTGACGGACTGATACGCCAGGTTTTCACCGGGCATTTCAATGCGCAGCATAGTCCCATTTTCCTGCGCGATGGACGCCTGCTGGTGCTGGATAATCGCGGTGGAGCCCGGGAACAGGGTGGAACCCGCGTGCTACGCTTCGATCCCGCGACTGCCACCACTGAACAGGTTTTTCCACGCCCCGGCGTCTCCAGCGAGTTTCTGCCCATACGCACGCTTTGGCTGGGCCACTTGCAGCTGTCGCCTGATGAACAGCGCGTCCTGTTCACGGAAAGCAGGCACGGTCGTATACTGGAGTTCGAGCTGGCCACGGGCGAAGTGGTCTGGGGTTACGCCAACGACCACCACTGGGCGCATCCGGACTCTGGCGCGGCGGCGGAACTCGTCCGGTTCGAAAACGTGGCGGCCTACTACGTGGACCGGCCGGGATTTCTCAGCAGTCAGGATCCTCCATGATGAAACGACCGTTGTGCGGAACGCTGATTCTCCTGTTGATGGGCGCTTCCCTGCCGGCGTCCGCCTATGTCGGCCCCGGTGCCGGCCTTTCCCTGATCGGATCCCTGATTGGTGTGCTGGGTGTGATTGTCGTGGCCGGTTTCGGCGTATTGCTTTATCCGTTACAGCAGTTGCGTGACCGGTTGCGGCGTCGGAAGTGCGCTGACGATTCCAGTGACACCGGTGCCGGTGACAGCCTCGAAGCTGATACGAAACCAGATAGTGGGCCGGGTTGACGCCTTCCTTGCCGCCTCCAGTCTGAGGCTGCGTCCCGCGCTGGAACACCTGGGCAATTTCGAAACCAGCCGCCTGCGGGGGCGGTTTGGGCACATGGCCATCGACAGGCCGGTATTCATTTGCGGACTGCCACGTTCGGGAAGCACGATCCTGCTGGAAACAATGGCCCGGGCCGAAGGCGTGGTGACTCACCGCTACCGCGATTTTCCGTTTCCGTGGATTCCCCTGGCCTGGAATCGCTTCCAGGAACGTTTTGGCAGCACGATGCCGACCGTCGAGCGCACGCAGGCAGACGGCATAGCCGTCAACCGCGACAGTCCGGAGGCCATGGAGGAACCCCTGTGGGAGACCTTCCTTCCGCACCTGCATGATCCGCATCGTGGCCACGTCCTGGGTGCGGAACTGCAACTGAATGAACTGGAGCGCTTTCTGCGTGAACATATGCGCAAGCTCCTGCTGCTGCGTCATGGTGACCGCTATGTGTCCAAGGGGCACTACAACGCAACCCGCATCGAGTGGCTGGCCAGGGTGTTCCCCGATGCGATGTTCGTGGTTCCGGTACGCCATCCGATTGCCCAGGTGGAATCACTGGTGCGCTGTCACGCCCGGTTTGTCGCAAGCGGGCAGCGGGACCGGCAGGCCTCCGTGATGCTGCGCGCGGCGGGACATTACGAGTTCGGGCCGCATCGAAGACCGGTCAACGTGGCGCCATACGGCGTGTCTTTCACCCCGCAAGCCGAAAGTGAGGAGGACCGGACGTACTACGCCCGGCAGTGGTCCTCCGTGTATGGATACCTCTGGTCGCTGGGTCAGGACCAGGTCCTGGCCGGACGCATCCTGTTTCTGCGCTACGAAGACCTGTGTGCGGACCCGGTTCCTGCACTGGAAAACCTGTTCCGCTTCTGTGGGTTGCCGCCCAGCGACGGGATGGCCAGCAACATTGCAGAGATCCAACCGGAGTGGCAGAAGACCGATGTCGGTTGCATCCGGGAGCATTCCGGAAAGGTTGCCTCGCTTTTCGGGTACCAGTGGTCCTGAGCAGCATGCTGCCATATCGCGCGGATCAACGTGAATTCGAGCACCTGTCAGATCAGGCGCAGCACCCGAACTGGTTCCGATACCGGGGTCGGAGTGACTGGTTGATCACTCCGACCCCTTTATGACCGTGAGTGCGCGAGCGAGGATCCGGATCAGGCGCGTGCCTTCCGGTTGCGATTTTGCCCCGCGGCGGCAGGTTTGCGCGGCGGAGTATTGCCACCGCTGCGCGTTCTGCGTCGCTGTGGAGCGGGGCGTCGTTCTTCGCCCGCTCGCGGTTGCCGGTTGCCATTTGGGCGCTGGTTATCCGCGGCTTCAGCCGGCATCGCGCGCGGTTTGAATCCACTCACATCCATTTCCGGAATATTGCGACCGATCAGCCGCTGGATATCCCGCAACAACTTGCGTTCCGTGGGATCCACCAGGGCGACAGCTTCGCCTTCCCTGCCCGCCCGACCGGTACGTCCGATGCGGTGCACGTAGTCTTCGGAGACGTTCGGCAGTTCATAGTTCACAACATGGGGAAGCAGGTCGATATCGATACCGCGAGCGGCGATGTCAGTTGCCACCAGGACCCGCAGCTTCTCTGCCTTGAAGGCGCTCAGTGCCTGCGTACGAGCGCTCTGGCTCTTGTTCCCGTGAATGGCTGCGGCACTCAGGCCATCGGCTTCCAACTGCTTGCACAGGCGATTGGCGCCGTGCTTGGTACGGGTGAACACCAATACCTGCTGCCATTTGTTCTCGTGTATCAGCCAGGAGAGCAATTGCCGCTTATGCGCAGCCTCCACCTGCACCACGAACTGGGTCACGGTTCCTACCGCGGTGTTCCTGGGTGCGATGTCGATCTGCAGGGGGTTGTTCAGCAGCTTGCGCGCCAGCGTTTCGATCTCGCGCGAGAAGGTTGCAGAGAACAGCAGGTTCTGCCGCCGTGACGGCAGCAGTGCGAGAACGCGCCGGATGTCATGGATGAAACCCATGTCCAGCATGCGGTCTGCTTCATCCAGCACGAAGACTTCGATATCTTTCAGGGTCAGGTTGCCCTGCTGCAGGTGGTCCAGCAAGCGGCCGGGGGTGGCGACAATAATGTCCACACCATTACGCAGTGCCTTGATCTGCGGACCTGCACCGACACCGCCAAAGATGACGGCACTTCTCAGTGGCACCTCGGCGCCATAGGTTTTGATGCTTTGCTCAATCTGTGCAGCCAGTTCGCGGGTCGGCGTGAGAATCAGCGCTCGCGCGTTGCGGCCGGGGCGGGGCTTGCCACTCAGATTCTGCAGGATGGGCAAAGTGAAAGCGGCGGTCTTGCCGGTGCCGGTTTGCGCGGCGGCAAGCAGATCGCGCCCTTTGAGCACTTCAGGTATTGCCCGTTCCTGAATAGGGGTGGGTTGCGTGTAGCCTTGTTTTTCGAGCGCACGCAGCAAGGGGTCGGATAAACCGAGTTCATTAAATTTCAATTGATTCTCCGGGCGTGCCAGCAACGCGTCGTCGCGCGGCCCCGGTTCAGAAAGGCACAAAGTTTGAGAGTGGGGTGTGTGGAATACGTCGAGACGGAAGCCAGGGCGCCAACCGGATAGCGCCACACCAGGGCGCGCACTATACACCAAGAAGGAGAAGAAAAGGGGGACGGAGTGATTTATTATTGATCAGTTGGTCGCGATTGAGTCACTCCAGGCCCTTGTCACGCCTCGTCCCCGGGAGAGTGTTTCCTGCCCAATTTGAGATTCCGCCAACTTCGGGCTAAGTTGGATGGGAAGCGAGTCTTATTGAAGGAAGAAACAGGACCATGCTTATTCGCAACTATTCCAAGGTTTTGGTGGCGCTCTCCCTCTGCCTGTCCGGCATTTCCATGGCCGATAATCGCATGACCAATATGCGGGACGGGTCAGTGCAGCAGTCCTACTACTCGGGGGAATTGAGCGAGCAGGAACTCCACCGCCAGCGTATGCAGGAACTGGAAGACTGGAAGAAGCTCGAAGAGTTGGCGCGGCGCGACCAGCAGTATTACAACGGTGCGTCGCTTGCCCAGAGCGTTTTCAAGGACACCCCCCGGCGCTAGCTGTCCGAATCCGCCCTCCCTCCGGGTGGATTGAAAAGACTTACATACGTTCCGCCGTGTGCACTGGTGCGCTGTTATACGGTTCTTCCCCGGCGAGCGCCCTGCGCGCGGCCTCAAGTTCGGCAGGCAGCAGCAGCCAGTGCCCCATTTTTCGCCGGGGTTGCGGTGATTTGCCATACAGCAGGATGCGACCGCCGTGCTCTTCCTGCCAGGCGCGGGCAATGTCGGGGGCGTGGCAGGGGTGTTGCGGGTAGATGTTTAGCATGGCAGCGTCCCGGTAATGCTCCGGGTCAGGGAGCGGCATCCCCATCACGCCGCGGACGTGCATTTCGAACTGGCAATGGCGGCACGCCCACTGGGTGACATGTCCGCTGTTGTGCACGCGGGGCGCGATTTCGTTGACCAGCACTTGCCCGTCTTCCGAAAGGAAAAACTCTACCGTCAGCACACCGCGGTGATCCAGTTCGTCGACAATGCGATGCCAGATGTCCGTGGCTTCCCGTTGTGCCTGCGGGGTCAGTGGGAATGGCATTGCCGACTCCACCAACTGACCGTCGCGATGCAGGTTACCGATCGGTGGAAACAGGCGGGCTTGCCCATCAGCACCGCGCGCGCCGACGATGGAAAACTCCTGGATCCTCGACAGCCAGCTTTCCAGCACGCAGGGCGCCTGCTGTAGCGCTTCCCACGCCTTGGGCAACTGCGAGGGGTCTGACACGTAGCGCTGCCCATGGCCGTCATAGCCGCCACTGCGGCGCTTGAGTACAGCCGGGAATGACTCTGCCCGCATGGCTGCGCGTACTGCCGACGCCTTGTCGATCGGGCGATAGCGAACCTGGGGCACGTTCAGGTGGTCGAGCAGTCCGCGCTGCTGGAGGCGGTCCTGGATTCGTGCCAGGCCTTGTGGCCGGGGCGACGTATCGACCTGTTCGGCCACGTATTGCAGCGCGCCCAGCGGCACGTGTTCGTGGTCGATGGTGATAGCCGAACAACCCTTGATGAGTTCATCCAGTGCGGTGAACGATTCATAGGGCGCGCAAACGAAATGATCGCAGTCCCCGCGCGCCGGTGCGACCTCGTCCGGGCTCAGAACCCGTGTCTCCACGCCCAGCGTGCGCGCTGCGCGAGACATCAGCATGGCCAGTTGCCCCCCGCCGATGATGCCCAGCGTCCTGTTCATGGCAGGGTCTCCTCTGCGATCCGTGCACGCTGTTCCTCACGGTACTGTTCCAGTTGTCGCTGCAGATCGGGATCACGCAGTGCCAGAATGGCCACCGCGCTGAGTCCGGCATTGGTCGCGCCGGGCACGCCGATGGCGAGTGTCGGTACCGGAACGCCGCGCGGCATCTGCACGATGGAGAGCAGGGCATCCATCCCGCGCAGCATGGAGTCAGCGCGCGCGACTGGCACGCCGAGCACCGGCAGGGTGGTGGCGGAAGCGAGCATGCCGGGCAGGTGCGCGGCCCCCCCCGCGCCTGCAATCAGCACTTGCAGGCCACGGCCGATCGCTTCCTTCCCGTAGGAGAACATCCGCTCCGGCGTGCGGTGCGCGGACAGCACAACGGACTCGTGGGGCACGCCGAAGGAGTCAAGTACCTCGCTGGCATGCGCCATGATGTCCCAGTCGGACCGGCTGCCCATCGCGATGCCCACTAGGGGCGCGGTTTGTTTCTGGCTCATGATTTCCTACCTTTCAAGTCAGTGCGCTGGCCAGCAGGGCCGTCGCGCCGTCGAGCAGTGGCATTGTACAGCCGAACAGCATCAGGCCCCGGCCGTTGCTGCGCTGCGCGCCCATCTGCCGGCCGGCCTGCAGGCCCATGTCGAGCAGGAACAGGCACAGCACGCCATAGAGCGGTGTCAGCAGGAACTGCTCCATCTGCGCCCGGCCGGTTCCGAAGGAGGCGGCCCCAATGGCCATGCTGCCCAGCAGCAGGATCACGCTGTGGTTGCAGAACAGCGCCAGCGGTTCGCTGCGCGCAGGCGGCCCCCACGCCCAGCAGGAAAAACAGGACCGCCGGACTGAGCAGGTTCTCAATGATGATCGGCGTCATGCCTGGATTCCGGGTTGCAGCATCGCCGGAACCAGTGGCCGGAAGGAGCGGGTCCGTTCCCGACGTCTGCCGAGTGCGGTCTCTGCGCGCCGGGCTGCCAGTGAAATGGCGTGGTACAGATCATCCGACAGCGCCTGACCGACCACACTCCGGTGCCGGGCCATGCGCACGACGATCCTGCAGCGCTTGTCGATGCCACCCCGCTTGCCGTTCACATCATCAAGGCGCACCGAAATACTTGATACGCGGCTGCCAAATCGTTGTGCAATGGTCTCGAGTTGCGTCTCCACGGCGTCAGCCAGTGCCGGCGTAATCGGAAACGGACGGGATTGCAGATCAAGGTTCATGACGTACTCCTTTGTTTTCGACACCCATCAAGCTACCCGCACTTAGGGGTCGAAAAAAGTCGTTTTATGCTGGCTTCAAATCAATATTTAGTTGATTATCGGGTGGCGATGGGGAAACGGTCGGACTGCAATGCGTGAATTGAATCTCAAGCACCTGCACTACTTCTGGGTGGTCGCCCGGGAAGGGTCCATTGCCGCCGCGAGCGACCGGCTGCTGGTGACGCCACAGACCATCAGCGCGCAACTGAAGCAACTCGAAGGGCGGCTGGGTCAGCCCCTGTTCCAGCGCCGGGGCACCGGGCTGGCCCTGACCCGCGCCGGTGAGACGGCGCTGCGGTACGCTGACACGATTTTCGATCTCAGCAAGGAATTGACGGCGACCCTTGCGGCAGAGCGATCCGGTGGCGGCCAGGTTCGCGTGGGTATCGCGGACGTGGTACCGAAACTGATTGCGTCGCTCGTGCTGTTGCCGGTCACGGAGCAGGACCCGCCGGTGCGCTTGATTTGTTGCGAGAACGATCTCGGGGAACTGCTTGCCCAACTCGCCCGCCATAAACTGGACTTCGTGATCTCTGATCACCCGGCGCCGCCGGATCCCAATCTGCGACTGTATAACCACGAGATGGGCGAGACCGGAATCAGCTTTATGGCAGCATACGGATTGCTGGACCCGGGCAACCGGGTGTTTCCCGCATGCCTTGCCGGGCAACCCTTCCTGATGCCCGGACGGCGCACCGCCCTGCGCACAACCCTGGAAATCTGGTTGCGTGATCAGAACGTGGAAGTCCGGGTTGCCGGTGAATTCGATGATAGTGCCCTGATCAAGGCATTCGGCCAGACCGGTGCCGGCGTGTTCACCTGTCCGACCGCTATCGAGGCCGAGGTCAGCCGGCAGTATGCTGTCTCCGTGGTGGGCCGGACCCAGGAATTGTGCGAGCGGTATTACCTGATCAGTCGTGGCCAGCAACTGGACCAGGCGCTTGTGCAGACTGTGCTCGCCCGTGCGCGGGAGGAAGTATTCAAAAAGGGGACGCCGACCCCGGCATGAGCCTGGGGCAGGATTCGGCCATTCCGTATATACCTTGACATTGCGTAGATGATACGCATATTAAGGTCATGTCACATTCATACGAGTTTCCCCATTTCTCCGTCACCACGGATATCGTTGTCTTCACATTGCGGGATAACGCACTGTCTGTGCTGCTGATCCGTCGTGGTGAAGCGCCGTTCAGGGGGCGCTGGGCGCTGCCAGGTGGTTTCCTCGTGCCCGGTGAGTCGCTGGACGACTGTGCCCGCCGCGAACTGGAAGAGGAAACAGGTGTTTCCGGTTACTACCTGGAGCAGCTCTATAGTTTTGGCGAGGTACGCCGGGATCCGCGCGAACGCGTGATCACGGTCGCCTACTTCGCCCTCATTCGTTCAGATGATGTGAAGCTGCAGGCGGCCACGGATGCAGTGGATGCCTGCTGGACACCCGTGGACAAACTGCCGCGCCTGGCGTTCGATCATGACCAGATCATCGGGATGGCGCGCCAGCGGCTGGCCGCCAAGGTTGAATACTCCACCATTGCTTTTCAGTTCCTGCCGGATCGCTTCACCATTCGGGATATACAGAATATCTACGAGGCGGTACTTGGCGAGGAACTGGACCGGCGCAATTTCTACAAGAAAATGCTGGCTTCCGGCGATCTGCTGGAAACCGGTGAACAGCGGGTCGAGGG
>JBFJWR010000034.1:0-14109 GCA_041623535.1 Pseudomonadales bacterium | reverse complement strand
TGTAATCACCGCTATAACCGAAGATGGTCAGCGTGTTGCCCAGCGACGTGGTGATGTTGATGGGCTGATCTGCACTGGCGAGCAGTTGATTGAAGGAAATCCCGGTACCGGCAATATTCAGCGCGCCAAAGCCATCCGGAACCGTGATATCAAAACTGCCGGAGTCACTGGCCCCAGGCAGATCGGTTTCATCAACGACCAGGTCATCGGCAATACCCTGCGGGGTCAGGTTGGAGATCAGCAGTGGATCATCGACACCATTTACCGTGACGGTGACTATGGCTGCAACCACGTTGCCGTCTGCATCGACCAGTGTGAACTCGAACACCTCGGTAACGCTCTCGGGCCGGCCGCTTTCGCTCACGCCGAGCAGGTTCAGTGCAGCCTTGCCGGCTTCGCTGAGTTCATAGGTCCAGGTGCCACTCTGCGGATCAAAGCTGAGGGTGCCGAAAACGCCGCGACCATCAAAGCTGACGCCGGACATCCCCTCACGCAGGGTCGTGCCGCGGTGGTCGTCTTCAGTCAGTGAAATGGACACCACGGGAATGCCGGCTTCTTCGAGCAGGGCAATGATGACGTCTTCGCCCAGTTCACCGAAGAGCTTGCGCAGGGCGGCTTCGGACTCCAGTCCCTCGAGGTCGACCAGGGTGCGCTGTCCGTTACGCTGAATAATGACGAAACTGGAACCGCCCTCGCTTTGCGCACCACCGGCCGCAGTCGCTTCCATCTCGGACGGGTCTTCACCGGCCAGCAGGGCCTCCTGCATGGCGGCAATTTCCGGATCGGTTTCTGCTTCTGCGCTACGCGCTGCTGCCTTCGACGGGGTCAGCCGGCTGACCACGCGTTCGGTCAGGGTGATTTCGCGGCCGCCACTGATCTCCAGTTGGCCGCCATCAGGCAGGGCAATCGCCAACACGCCACCTTCCAGCGTGCGGATGACCTGGTTCAGGCTGACGACATCACCGGCCTTGAGTTCCTTTTCGATTACACGGGTGCCCTCGGCGCAGACCGCAGTCGCACCGCCGGAGGCCGTTACAATCCCCAAGTTACTCATTAATATTCATGTCCATTGACGGTAGTTGCCGAGTCATCATGCGAATCATGCGTATATAAAGGAAAGGCATTCTGACTAATGTATTCAAGGTAACGCTGCACTGGCAGCATTCATACCGTACTCAAGTCCAGTCCGATAGCATGCTCAAGCCTGTTACAGTGCAAACTCGAGCAGTCCATGCGGCAGGTTGCCGGCCTGACTCCAAGCGGCGTATTTTCTCATACAGACCCTGGAATACCCCTTTGACAGACACTCAGCCCATTCGACCCCATTTGCGCCCGGCAATGGCCTGTTTGCTGGCTTGCTGGCTGGCTGCGGCCGCCCCGCTCGCCGTGGCTGCCGCTGGTATCGGTAATACCGAATTTGCCCAGGGCGAGGTTACGGCTCAACAACCGGACGAGGATATCCGCAAACTGCGTCGTGCCTCCCGCGTGTTGAACAAAGACCTGCTGGAAACCGGACGCGAGAGTTACGCGATTTTAGAATTTGATAACCACAGTCGCATCGCGATGCGTGAACGCACGCGGGCGCAACTGGTGCAGGAGCCATCGGAAAGCGGCCAGACCAACCGCATCAAGCTGATCCGCGGCGGACTGCGTGGCACGGCCAGCCAGAAAGATCCGTATGACCTGATGGTGATCGACTCCCCGGCCGGGGTGATCATCGTCGATGAGGGCGAAGTCAGCACCCGTTGGTGTGATGCTGACTGCGGTGCCACCGCCCAGGCCAGCGTACAGGGTGTGGCCAAGGTACAGTTGGCCAGTTCCCCGGTGTCCGCCCTGCGTGACCTGGGTGCCGGCAAGGGCAAGGGACGCATCCTGGCGCCCGGCGACCTGATCTTTGAAAGGGAACGCATCGAAACCGGGGCGGGCGGCGAAACTCTGCTGGTCTTCCGCGATGACATGCGCCTGACGCTCGCGGAAGACAGCCGGGTGGATATCAATACCTACCAGTTCTTTCCCGAAGATCCGGCACAGAACGAGGTGCACATTCATTTGCGCCAGGGTCGTGTACGCCTCAAGTCCGGGTCTGTGGGCCAGAACACACCGGACCGGTTCCTGGTGGAGACCCCGGTGAACCGGGTACGGGTACGTGGCACCGGGTTCGACCTGCACTGCGTCGGCAGTTGTATCAATTCTCCGGACAATCCAATCGCCGGCACCAATGAGCAGTCTGCCAGCGGTCTTTACATCAATGTTTGGGACGGCGCCATCGACCAGGTATCCGAAGCCGGCACATTCCCCCTCGCGGCGGGTCAGTCCAGTTACGTCATGAACAGTCGGTCGGCTCCGATCCGTCTGCCCCGCCTGCCGCCGCGCATCATCAAGAATCAGCCCCCGCGACCGGACAGCGTCGTGGTGAGTGCGGACACCCTGTTTGATCTGAATAGTTCCAGCGGCGGCCTGCCGGGTCTTTACGTGCACGTACACTCGGGCAAGGCGCGGGTGGAAACCCAATCCGGACGCGTCATGGAGGTCAACACCGGGCGCACCGGTTACATGGATCCGCGCGGCAACGCACCCACCACCTCTGGCAGCATGCCCGGGTTCATGGCCACCGAAGGCAGTTGCAACTGAGTCACACTGTCGCCTGAACCGGCCGGATCAGGCACGCCCCGCAGCAGATTCTGCGCGCTTGTCCACCAGGTGTTTCTGAAAATACTGCAGCACGGTTTCGTAGGCCTTGCGGGTATCGCTGCCGGGTGCCGGATCGTAGTCGATGGTCAGTACCGAGTGCGCTGGCAGGGAGCGCATCCCGCGTCGCGGTGACTGCAGTTCCAGGCGCTCAAAACGCGGGCCGAATTTTTCTTCCATGGCATCAAAACGCTGGCGGGGACACATCGGATCGCGCGTGAACCGCATCGCCAGCAACGGGATTTCCTGTTGTTTCGAACTGGCGATTGCCCGCACCTCGTCCTCCGGTGCGATTCCCAGGTCTGATTTCCATTGTGATCGCCAGAACTTGCCGAGATGTCCGGGTTGTGCGGCCACCGGCGCAGCACAGGCACCATCAATCATCAGCGGAATCACGAAGCCACCGGTCAGGCACTGTCCGATGGCACCCACCGGCCCGTTGCTTTCCTCCTGCATGCGCCGGCACAGGGCGCGCAGCCACTCGGTGAATGGCGCGCTGCGGCGGCGGTCCAGCAGGTAGATTTCGCGCCGCACGCAGATATTGGCGACATTCCCGGCTATTGCAGCCGGGGCCCCGGGCTCGCCGAACAGGTGCGGCACGTAGACGGTGTAGCCGTCGCTGTTCAGTCGCTCGATCAGTTGCATTGATTCCGGCGTCAGACCGGGCAATTCCTGCAGCAGGAGGATGGAGCACCGGCCCAGCGGGCCGCTGCGATACACGCGATGGCTCATCCCGCCGTCCTGAAAAAGAAACGACGGGCAGTCTGTCAGCGTGAGCATTTCGACTCCGGTTGCCGGCCTGTGGGTCTGCCAATGTACCTGCCCGATGACCCGCCCGACAATGCAACCCTTCTTTCCGCACCCGGGACGCATATAATGCGCACTTCCCACCGGCAAAGACCCTTTCCGATCATGAGCAGCACCAACCCACCCGGCAACAACTTTCTGCGCGGCATCATTCAGCAGGACATGGACGCCGGCCGCCTGGAGGGGCCACTGGTCACGCGCTTTCCGCCGGAACCCAATGGCTACCTGCACATCGGGCATGCCAAGTCGATCTGCCTGAATTTCGGTCTCGCCGAATTTTTTGGTGGTCATTGCCACCTGCGGTTTGACGACACCAACCCGGAGAAAGAGAACCAGGAGTACATCGACTCCATCCTGTCTGACGTGCGCTGGCTGGGATACGAATGGCATGGTGAAGTCCGCCACGCCTCGGATTATTTCGACACGCTGCACGAGTACGCGCTGCACCTGATCCGCGAGGGGCTGGCCTACGTCTGCCACCTTTCGCCAGACGAGGCGCGCGAGCATCGCGGCACGCTCAAGCAGCCCGGTCGCAACAGCCCCTACCGGGATCGCAGCCCGGCAGAGAACCTGGAACTGTTCGCGCAGATGCGCAATGGCGAACTCGACGAAGGCAGTTGTGTGCTGCGCGCAAAGATCGACATGGCCGCGCCCAACATGAACCTGCGCGATCCGATCATTTACCGTATTCGCAAGGCCAGCCATCACCAGACCGGCGACCAGTGGTGCATCTATCCCACGTATGACTTCACGCATGGTCAGTCCGACGCCATTGAGGGAATCACGCATTCCATCTGCACGCTGGAGTTCGAAGATCACCGGCCGCTCTATGACTGGTTTATCGAACACCTGCCGGTTCCCAACCGGCCACGGCAATACGAGTTTGCCCGCCTGAACCTGAACTACACCGTCACCAGCAAGCGCAAGCTGAAGCAACTGGTCGATGACGGATTGGTGGACGGCTGGTCCGATGCGCGCATGCCCACGCTTTCGGGACTGCGCCGACGCGGCTTCACGCCCTCTTCAATACGCAAGTTCTGCGACATGGTGGGCGTAGCGCGCGCCAACAGCGTGGTGGACGTGGCCATGCTGGAACATGCCATCCGTGATGACCTCAACATGACGGCACCACGCGCCATGTGTGTGATTGATCCGCTGAAAATCGTGATTACCAATTACCCGGAAGACCAGGTTGAGTCACTCACTGCCCCCGGCCACCCGGATACCGAGGGTTTTGCAGACCGCACCCTGCCCTTCACGCGCGAGGTGTACATAGAGCGCGAGGACTTCCGCGAGTCGGCAAACAAAAAGTACAAGCGCCTGGTGCTGGGTAAGAAAGTCCGGCTACGGCATGCCTATGTGCTGACCGCCGATAATTTCATCAAGGATGACGCCGGCAATATTATCGAAGTCCATTGCCGCTACGAACCGGAAACGCTGGGCAACGACCCGGCCGACGGCGTCCGGCCCAAGGGCGTCATTCACTGGGTGTCGGCAAGCGCGGGTTGCCGGGCAACAGTGCGCCTCTACGACCGCCTGTTCACCCACGAGGCGCCCGATGTCGGCGATAACGACTTCCTGCAGCACATCAATCCGAATTCGCTGGAAGTTCGCGAAAACTGCTGGATCGAGCCGGGACTGGCGGCGGCCGAACCGGAAGCAAACTTCCAGTTTGAAAGACAGGGTTACTTCGTTGCCGACCGTTTCGACCATGCGCCGGCGCATCCGGTGTTCAACCAGACCGTGGGACTGAAAGACAGCTGGGCGAAAATCGAAGCGCGCGATGCGCAGGGTACGGCACAGGGCTAGCGGCTATTTCCGGTCGCCGCGCATCTTCAGCACGTGGGCCTGCAGGTTCACCGCGTTTGCGGCATCCGGCGATACCGGCTCACCGACCACCAGTTCAATGTGCGAACGAAAGCGGCGCGGCAGTTTTACCATCGCCGGACCGTCGTGACGGCTGAAAAAACTGCCCCACAATCCGCGTAGCGCCATTGGCACCACCGGCACCGGGTCGCGCGCGATGATCTTCTCCACGCCGGGCCGGAACGCCGCCAGTTCGCCGTCGCCGGTCAGCCCGCCCTCGGGGAAGATCATGACCACTTCCCCATCGCGCAGCGCCTGCGAAACATCATTGAAGGCTTTCTCCATCATGGCCGGGTCTTCCTTCATGCCGGCAATCGGGATGGCTTTCACGGTACGGAAAAACCACGACAGCAGCGGAATCTGGAAGATCTTGTAATACATCACGAAGCGCACCGGGCGACGAACACTACCCCCGACAATCAGCGCATCCACGTAACTGACATGATTGCAGACCAGCACGCAGGGGCCTTCATCGGGAATGTTCTCCAGTCCGCGCGGCTTCAGCTTGTACATGGTGTGCATCAGCATCCAGATCAGGAAGCGGACCAGGAACTCGGGCACCAGGTTGTAGATGAACAGCGCCACCACCGCGTTGAAGAGTGCCGTGACCAGGAACAACTGCGGAATGTTCAGACCGGCCTTCAGCAGCAGCACCGCCACCACCGCGGAGCCCACCATGAAGGCCGCATTGATGATGTTGTTGCAGGCAATGATGCGGGACCGGTGACTCTCGGCGCTGCGCTGCTGCACCAGGGCATACAGCGGCACGATGTAGAAACCACCAAATGCGCCCAGCAGGATCACGTCCGTCACCACGCGCCAGCCATAGGGCTGGGCCAGGAATCCGCCCATGCCGACCAGTTCGCCGGCTGCCGCACCGGGCACCGCAAAAAACAGGTCGATGCTGAACAGCGTCATGCCGATCGAACCGAACGGCACCAGGCCGATCTCCACCTTGTGGCCGGACAGGCGCTCGCAGAGCAGCGAACCGATCCCGACGCCCAGCGAGAACAGCGTCAGCAGCAGCGTGACCACCGCCTCGTTGCCGCCGAGATTCTCCTTGGTGTACACCGGCAACTGGGTCAGGTAGGTCGCGCCGAAAAACCAGAACCAGGAAATCCCCATGATGGAGAGGAAAACCACCCGGTTGCCACGGGCGAAGTGAATATTGCGGATGGTTTCGGTAACCGGGTTCCAGTTGATGACCAGCCCCGGGTCGCTGGGCGGCGCGGGCGGGATGCCCAGGCTGGCGACAAAACCCAGCACCGCGATCAGGACGATCGCCACCGATACCATGTACACGCCATATTCAGGGATGCCGATCAGCAGACCGCCCGCCATGGTGCCGAGCAGGATGGCCAGGAAAGTGCCCATTTCCACCAGTCCGTTCCCACCGACCAGTTCCGTCTCGTCCAGGTGCTGCGGCAGGATGCCGTACTTGGCTGGCCCGAACAGCGCCGACTGTGCGCCCATCAGGAACAGTGCAGTAAGCAGAATCGGCAGACTCTGTAGCAGAAAACCGGTCACGGCGATGGCCATGATCGCCACTTCCAGCGCCTTCACCAGCCGGATCAGTCGTGACTTGTCATGCTTGTCGGCAAATTGCCCGCAGGTGGCTGAGAACAGGAAGAAAGGCAGAATAAACAGCGCGGCAGCGACATTGACCAGCACGCTGGGATCCATGCCGGCTGCCGCACCGGCCTGGAAGGCCAGCAGAATGATGAGCGCATTCTTGACGACGTTGTCATTGAACGCCCCGAGAAACTGGGTGACGAAAAACGGTCCGAACCGACGCTCACCGAGCAGTGAAAACTGGCTACGTTGTTCTGACATGAATCACCCGGCCCCCAAGAACTCGCTACAGATTAGCTGATCTGCAATGCATCACGGGGCATTTTTTCCACCCGCCATGACCTGGTTACCGATGATCAGCATGCGCAGCATGAGTGCGATCTCTTCCGCTATCACCGCGTGCTCGGACTCCGGCCGGTCTGCGGCCAGCGCGCCCATGGTGAACACCAGCCGGGTGATTGCCCGCGCCAGCAGTTCGGGACGATACACCGACTGGCCGCGCGACCCGGCAATGCGCACCAGGTCTTCCTGCAATTCGTTCTCGAAGTAGGTGAGTTGCAGTTCCACCGCCTCGCGGAATGCCGGCGAGCCCACCGAACCTTCACGCAACAGTACATGCAGCCACTTCTGTTCCGCCTGTAACTGGCGCATGAACACGTCCACCGAACTGCTGACCACGCTCCGGTCGGTTGCCGCGCGCCGGCGGGCTTCGCCGATGACCTGCCGCAGGGTGCCGCCGGCCTCGTCGATCAGGGCCACCGCCAGTTCATCCACATCGCGGAAATGCCGGTAGAAGCTGTTGGGCGCAATGCCCGCAGCCCGCGCCACCTCGCGCAGGGTCAGGGTCGAAACACTGCGACTCGGACCCAACAGGCCCAATGCCGCATGTAGCAGGTCCTCGCGCGTGATGGAGGAACGGGATCGGGCATTTTCGGCCAAGGCAAGAACTCCAGTCATGTCAGGACATTGTAACTGCACAAATAGATATACATTCGTCTATACAGTTGTATATACATGTGTATAATAATACTCAGTAACAACAAACCACCCGGCTCACGCCGATACCTGAGAGGAAACTGATCATGGGAATGCCCGCAACCATCGGCAAAAGCCAACCACTGACTGCCGAACAACTGGAAGCCTTTGGCGCCGAACTGGACGCCATCCGGCTGGAAGTAATGAAAAACCTGGGCGAGGAGGATGCCCGCTATATCCGCAATGTCGCCCGCCTCGTCCGCTACACCGAGGTCTCTGGTCGTGGCCTGCTGATGCTGGGCATCCTGCCCCCGGCCTGGCTGGCCGGCACCACCCTGCTGAGCATCTCCAAGATCGTGGAAAACATGGAACTGGGCCATAACGTGATGCACGGCCAGTACGACTGGATGAATGATCCGGCGTTTAACGGCAAGTCCTATGAGTGGGACAACGCCGGCACTGCCGACAGCTGGCGCGACACCCACAACGTCTCGCACCACGTGTACACGAACATCCGTGGCATGGACGATGACATCGGCTACGGCATGCTGCGGCTCTTTCCGGAACAACGCTGGAAGCGCTTTTACCTGGGCCAGCCCCTGTATGCCTTTCTGCTGGCGTCGCTGTTCGAATGGGGCATCGCCATCCAGCACCTGGAAATTGGTGCCGTGGTTCTCGGCCGCAAGGATCGCGCGGAGTTTGACCGGGAATGGGCCGTCGCCAGCAAGAAGATGCGGGGACAGTTGATCCGGGATTACGTGCTGTACCCGCTGCTGGGCGGCCCCATGGCGCCGTTCGTGTTCAGCGGCAACCTGGTTGCCAACCTGGTCCGCAACTACTGGACCTTCACGGTGATCTTCTGCGGCCACTTTACCGAGGACGCAGAGATTTTCCCGAAAGCTGTGCTGAAAAACGAGACCCGCGGCCACCGCTACCTGCGCCAGTTGCGCGGCAGTTCCAACCTGACCGGCGGCAAGGTGTTTCACTTCATGACCGGCAACCTCAGTCACCAGATCGAGCACCACCTGTTCCCGACCATGCCGGCCCGCCACTACCAGAAGATCGCACCCCGGGTGCAGGAGATCTGCGCCAGGTACGGACAGCATTACAATACCGGCTCGCTGCCTCGCCAGTTCGGCCAGGTGGTGAAGCGGGTCTTCCGGCACGCCCTGCCCAGTTCGCCGGCACCCCGCCCCGCGCTGCTGGCATCCTGAACCGCCTTTCCCGGAACGGACAGGGTATTGCCGGTTCCCGGACGCAAATATCATCCCCCCGGAATCCGTGACCTGCGACTTCTGCCGGATTCCGGGGTTTGTGGCCTGAAACGGCTGTCAACCCGCGCCGGGACGGCAGCGGGCGGGTATCATGTGCCCCCGACCACCAACCAGGGGGCTGCCGGGTTGAGCCACTTCTCCACCACCGAGCGACTGACACCGCTGGACGTCCTGTCCTCGGTATTCGGCTATGACGCATTTCGCGACGGCCAGGAACCCGTCATCGATGAACTGCTGCACGGGCGCCATGTGCTGGCCGTCATGCCCACCGGATCGGGCAAGTCGCTGTGCTTCCAGATCCCCGGACTGGTGCGTGGCGGACTGACCCTGGTGGTGTCCCCGCTCGTCGCGCTGATGCAGGACCAGGTCAGCGCACTGAAGCTGGCCGGGGTCGCCGCCGATTCCATCAATTCCTCCCGCGACCGTGCCGCCAACATCGCGACCTGGGAGCGTGCAGTTTCCGGAGAGTTACGCATCCTGTACCTGGCGCCGGAACGCCTGATGACCGGCCGCATGATCGCCGCGCTGCAGGGCCTGCCGATCCGCATGATCGCGATCGATGAGGCGCACTGTATTGCCCAGTGGGGGCCGTCCTTCCGCAAGGAATACGAGGCCCTCGGTGAACTGACGCGACACTTCCCGGGTGTGCCGATCGGCGCGTTCACGGCCACCGCCGACCAGGTCACGCGCGAGGAAATCGCGCAGCGGCTCTTCGACGGAGAGGCGCAGACCTTCGTCACCGGCTTTGACCGCGCCAATATTCAGCTCAATGTGCAGGCGAAAGTACGCTGGAAGGACACGCTGCTGGAGTTCCTGCGCGATCACCAGGACGAGAGCGGCATCGTGTACTGCCTGTCGCGCCGCAAGACCGACGAGACTGCAGCGTTCCTGTGCCAGAACGGCGTCCGCGCCCTGCCCTACCATGCTGGCATGAGCAAGGAGGCGCGGGAACGCAACCAGCAAGCCTTCAATGCCGACGCCGGCGTGGTGATGGTCGCCACCATTGCCTTCGGCATGGGCATCGACAAACCCGATGTGCGGTTTGTCTTTCATACTGACATCCCGGCCAGCATCGAGGCCTACTACCAGGAGATCGGCCGCGCCGGTCGCGATGGCGATCCCGCGCACGCCTGCATGCTGTACGGGCTGGAGGATATCCGGCTGCGCCGTGGCTTTATCGAAAATGCAGACAGTTCCGACGAGCATAAACGCCGCGAACACCAGCGCCTGAACGCACTGCTCGGCTACTGCGAGGCACCACGCTGCCGCCGCCAGTTGCTGCTCAGCTGGTTCGGCGAATCCAGCGAACCGTGCGGCAACTGCGACTTGTGCCTGAACCCGGCAGAACTGCACGACGGCACGCGCGAAGGCCAGATGGCGCTGTCAGCTGTACTGCGCAGCGGCCAGCGCTTCGGCACCGGTCATGTCATCGACATCCTGTGCGGCAACGACACTCCCAAGGTCGTGCAGTTCGGACACCAGGCGTTGCCGACTTTCGGTGTGGGCGCCGAACATTCGCGCGCCATCTGGCAGGCCATACTCCGGCAACTGGTGGCGGGTGATTTTCTGAATCTCGACCTGTCCGGCTACGGCGCGCTGCAGGTCACCCCGCGTGGACAGGAACTGCTGCGAGGCGAACAGGTCTTCCTGTATCGCGCCGACACCCTGCAGGCGAAGAAAACCAAGACCCGCTCGGCGGCCACCAGGCCGAGCGTGGAACCGGGTGACCAGTCGCTCATGGACAATCTCAAGGCACTGCGCACCGATCTCGCGCAGGAACGCGGCGTGCCGGCCTACGTCATTTTCGGTGACCGCTCGCTGAGCGAGATGGCAAGGCGCAAACCCTCTACGACAGCAGAGTTTGCCGAGATCCACGGCGTGGGCGCGAAAAAGCTCGAGGAGTTCGGCGCCATGTTTCTCGATGAAATCGCCCTGTTCCTGCAGGACGATGAAAGCGCACCGGAACCGGTCGTGTGGCCGGAGGAATGCGAGTTCTGACTGTAGCCGACCAGGGACTGTTCAGCAGAATCTAACGCTGCGTAAACCGCGTCCCGGCAACCGTGAATGCCTGGTACAGGCTCGGCGCGATGCGCACCACTTTATCCATCGCCTTCGCGTCCAGACCCACCAGCACGCGCCGCTTGTTCTTTGCCACCGCCCGAAGGATTTGCTTTGCAGCGTCTTCTGAAGTTGTGCGCAACAGCTTTTCGAACTGTTCCTGTGCGTCTGCCGTGTCCCGCACGATGGACTTGATGCTGTCATCGATACGCGCTGATTTATTGATATTGGTCTTGATCCCACCCGGGTGCACGCTGGTGGCGCTGACCGGGCCTTTCTCCAGATCCAGTTCCTGCCGCAGCGCCTCGGTGTAGCCGCGGACGGCGAACTTCGAAGCGTTGTATGCACTCTGACCGGGCAGACCGAGAAGGCCGAACAGGCTGGAGATATTCACCACGTGACCGTCACCCGACGCTCTGAGCTTGGGTAAAAAGGCCTTGCAGCCGTGTACCACACCCCAGAAGTTGATACCCATGATCCACTCGAAGTTTTCGTAGCTCACTTCCTCGGCACTGGCGCCAAGCGCGACGCCCGCGTTGTTGAACAACAGGTTCACCCTGCCATGATCGGCGACCACCTTGTCTGCCCAGGCGAATACCGCGACCCGATCCGACACGTCCACCGAATCCAGCGTCACCTTGACGTCAGCCACCGCGCGTACTTTCTTCGCCGTTTCCTTCAGCGGCCCCATCTTGCGACCACATAGCGCGAGGTCACAGCCCTGCCGGGCCAGTTCCACGGCCAGTGCCTGGCCGATACCCGAGCCAGCGCCAGTGATCGCAGCGACTTTGTGCCTGAATTTTTTCACGGTGATTTCCTAAGAAGCATCTTACAGAAAGGTAGCAGACAGCCGTGCCCTCCAGGCAGCAGCAACCAGCCACACGGCGAATCCCACGGTGACCTTGTGCGCACTTGTGCTTTACTTGTCGGGAAGAAAACCACTATTGCATACGCCGCGTTCCCCCAGGCTTTTACCGGGCTTCCGCGCCCCCATAAGGAGCAAACCAATGACTTCCCAGACCGAAATGGTAATTCGCGATACCAGCGCCGAACCGGCGCCCCTGGGCCTGCTGGGATTCGGCATGACCACCATCCTGCTGAACATCCACAACGCGGGATTCTTCCCGATCAACAGCATGATCCTGGTCATGGGTGTGTTCTATGGCGGGCTCGCGCAGATCATCGCCGGCATTCTGGAAGCGAAGAAAGGCAATACCTTCGGCACAGTGGCGTTTATCTCCTACGGGTGCTTCTGGTGGTCACTGGTCGGAATATTCGTGATGAACGATGCCGGCTACATGAAAACCGAGCCGTTCGCCATGGGCTGCTACCTGGCGATGTGGGGCCTGCTGACCCTGTGCCTGTTCCTGTGCACGCTGACCGGGCACCTGATCGGCAAGATTGTTTTCGGATCACTGACGCTGCTGTTCTTCCTGCTCGCACTGGCCAACTTCACCGGCAGCCAGGGCATTCACACGCTGGCCGGATGGGTGGGCATCTTCTGCGGGTTCTCTGCGTTCTACGAAGCCATCGCGATCATTGCCGCCTACAAATATGGCCGTGAAATTCTGCCCATGGGGGAATTCACCAAGGATGAGTGGTCCTGATCCTCTAAACGGATCGGAGTGATCTTAGTTTGACCACTTCACAATCAAATCACTCCGATCCCTTTCCGAATATATTCTACTGGCCAGCGACTCTGTTGCTGGCGCCACTGTTGTGGTTGCAGGGGATATATGCGCGCAAGGTGACGCCAATACTTCCCGAACCTATGGGCGAACGTACCGGCAACTGCGGCACCGGCAACGACATCGGGCTGCTCGTAGTTGGCGATTCAGCCGCTGCCGGGGTTGGCGTGGAGATGCAGCAGGACGCACTCACCGTACAACTGGCCGCGGCACTGGCTAGTACGCACCGCGTCCATTGGAAGTTGCTGGCGCAGACCGGGGACTCCTCCCGGGATGTACTGGCGCGTTTGCAGGATGCGCCGGCAGAGTCGTTCGACATCGCGCTCGTCTCCGTTGGCGTGAATGACGTCACGCAGGGAACCTCACTGCGCACGTGGGTGGCGAACCTGCAGATGCTGGTTCATGCGCTGCAGGAACGTTTCGGTGTGCAGCGCATCGTGTTCCTGGCCCTGCCCCCGATGCACCTGTTCCCGGCGCTGCCGCAACCCCTGCGCTGGTGGCTGGGCTCCCGCGCGCTGCAGTTCAACGCAGAGCTGGCTGACTTCGCAAACCGTACAGATGGGTGTCTTCGCCTGGACTGGAACATGTCATTCGAAATGGAGTTCATGGCGACGGACGGGTTTCACCCCGGCAAGCCCGCGTATGCGGTTCTTGCCGAGCTGGCCGCGAGCAGCATTCGCGAAGGAACCGGCCTGCCCTGCGCCTGAGCGCCGCTGATGGGACGGCGCCGGTTTTCCTGAGATGCATTTATAGAAAGAAGAATTGGTGGAGCCAGGCGGGATCGAACCGCCGACCTCAACACTGCCAGTGTTGCGCTCTCCCAGCTGAGCTATGGCCCCACGCGGGGAGCGGGGATTCTACGCGAAATGATCACCCCGGGGCAATTCCTGTCAGCCTTCAATGTGCTTTTGAGCCCGCGTGATGCGCTCGAGGACCCGCTCGCGGCCCAGCAGTCGCAGCACCAGCGGAAGATCGGGGCCCTGCGCGGCGCCCAGTAAGGCCACACGCAGTGGTGGCCCCACCTTGCCGAAACCGATGCTCATGCCCTCGGCAACGCCCGCTATCACCTCGTGCAGCGGCTCTTCCTGCCATTCCTGCAGAGCCGTGAACCCTGCGTGCAATGCCTGCAGAACCGGCAATGCGTCCGCCTTCAGGTGCTTCTTCGCGGCCTTGGCCTCGTA
>JBFJWR010000033.1:0-14259 GCA_041623535.1 Pseudomonadales bacterium | reverse complement strand
GATGCCCTGGCGCAGGTAATCCATGCTGGACAGGTGGTCTTTCCAGGTATCGTCGAGCACGCGCAGCATGATCTGCTTCTCGATGGAGCGCATGGTTTCACCGCCCACCTGCGCTTCCTTGGCCTGGTAGGCCGCCACGATCTGGTCGAGGATCCGCTTGCGCAGGGTTTCTTCGTAGAGGGTTTCGTCCTGCTCCAGCCATTCGCCGACCGGTTGCTGCAGGCCGAAATCGGACTCCAGCTGCTTCTCCAGCCCCGGCACATCCCACTGCTCTTCGAGGCTGCCCGGCGGGATAAACGCATTGATGACGTTCTGCACGACATCCTCGCGTATCGCGGTGATGGTTTCGCTGATGTCATCGGCCTCCAGCAGTTCCCGGCGCTGCTGGTAAATCACGGTCCGCTGGTCGTTGGCGACATCATCGTACTCGAGCAATTGCTTGCGAATGTCGAAGTTGCGGCCTTCCACCTTGCGCTGTGCTTTCTCGATGGAGTTGCTCACCATACGGTGCTCGATGGCCTCGCCTTTTTCCATGCCCAGCGCCTGCATGAATCCACGCATGCGGTCTGACGCGAAAATGCGCATCAGGTTGTCTTCCAGGGACAGGTAGAAACGCGAGGAACCCGGATCGCCCTGGCGTCCCGCGCGGCCGCGCAACTGGTTATCGATACGGCGTGACTCGTGCCGCTCCGTACCGATGATGTGCAGACCACCGGCCTCGATCACCGCGGCATGACGTTTTTCCCAATCGGCGCGAATCTGTTTCACCAGGGCTTCGTCGGGATTGTCGTGCTCGGCAATTTCGGCTTCGCAGTTACCACCCAATACGATATCGGTACCGCGACCCGCCATGTTGGTGGCAATGGTCACGACCCCGGGCCCGCCGGCCTGGGCGACGATTTCCGCTTCCCGCTCGTGGAACTTGGCGTTCAGCACGGAGTGGGCGATTTTCTTTTTCTTCAGTACGTTCGACAGGTATTCGGAGGTCTCGATGGAAATCGTACCAACCAGCACGGGTCGTCCGGCCTCCACGCATTCGCGAATATCCTCGATAATGGCGTCGAACTTCTCGACCATGGTCATGTACACCAGGTCGTTGTAGTCCTTGCGCACCATCGGCATATGCGTGGGAATCACCACCACGTCCAGGTCGTAGATCTGGCGGAACTCGAACGCCTCGGTATCTGCCGTACCGGTCATGCCGGAAAGCTTGTTGTAGAGGCGAAAATAGTTCTGGAAGGTGGTGGACGCCAGTGTCTGGGTTTCCTGCTGAATGGGCACAGACTCTTTGGCTTCTATCGCCTGGTGGATCCCCTCCGACCACCGCCGGCCCGGCATGGTACGCCCGGTATGCTCGTCAACGATGACGATCTGCCGGTTCTGCACGATGTACTCGACATCCTTGTGGAACAGCTTGTGCGCTTTCAGCGCCGCGGCCAGGTGATGCAGCAGGCCCAGGTTGGCCGGCGCATAGAGGCTGTCTTCCTCGGCCATCAGTCCGGCGGCCACCAGGCGCCGTTCCACTTCCTCAAGACCTTCCTCGGTGAACTCCACCTGCCGGGTTTTCTCATCCAGCGTGTAGTGGCCGACTTGATCGCCCTCTTCGTGCTGAATCTCCAGGCCGGGGATCAGCTTGTTGACCTGGATGTACAGGTCGGAACTGTCCTGCGCGGCACCGGAAATAATGAGCGGTGTACGCGCTTCATCGATCAGGATGGAGTCGACTTCGTCGATGATGGCGAAGGACAGACCGCGCTGGACTTTCTCTTCCAGCGAGAACGCCATGTTGTCGCGCAGGAAATCAAACCCGAACTCGTTGTTGGTGCCGTAGGTGATGTCAGCGGCGTAGGCGGCACGCTTGGCATCGGGATCCTGCTGCGACAATGCCACACCGACCGTCAGGCCCAGGAACTCATAGACCGGGCGCATCCACTCCGCATCGCGCGAGGCCAGGTAGTCATTCACCGTGACGATATGGACACCATTGCCGGCCAGTGCATTCAGGTACGCCGGCAGCGTCGCGACCAGGGTCTTGCCCTCCCCGGTACGCATCTCGGCGATCTGCCCCTGGTGCAGCGCCATGCCGCCGATCAACTGCACATCAAAATGCCGCAAACCCAGGGCACGCCGCCCTGCCTCGCGCACGACCGCGAAGGCTTCCGGAAGCAGGTCATCCAGCGTCTTGCCAGCGGCCAGTTGCTCACGAAACACCGCGGTCTGTGCCCGTAGCGTGGCATCGTCCATGGGCGCATAAGTTTCTTCTAACGCATTGATGCGGGCAACGGTCTTGCCCATGCGGCTCAACTCACGATCGTTCTTGGTTCCAAACAGGCGGGTTAGCACGGAATTTTCTAATCTCGTTCAAAAAAAAGACGCGTATTGTACACCGGGGGGAGTGGCAGCGCGCACGAAGAGTGGATATGGGTCGGATTTGCTGGCGCGGAATGCAGTCCGACCCGGCCATCCGGGAGCAGGCTTGCAGAAAACTATTTGCTGGCGCGATGTATGTAAGACGCCGGATTCACCGGTTTGCCGTCGCGATGCACTTCGAAATGCACGTGCGGGCCGGTAGAGCGGCCACTGGAGCCCATGCGGGCGATCAACTGGCCCTTGCGCACAACATCGCCGACCTTGACCAGGTTGCTCTCGTTATGGGCATAGCGGGTGGCATAGCCACCACCATGCGTGACTTCGACCATCAGGCCGTAGCCACTGCGATTGCCGGACCAGGTCACCACGCCGGCCGCTACCGCAATGATCTCGGCGCCCCGCTTGCCGGCAAAATCGAAACCGGAATGCCAGGCGCGGCGGCCACTGAACGGATCGGTGCGCCGCCCGAATCGCGAGGAGATCCAGCCCTTGCGGATGGGTCGCCCGGTGACGAACACGTCCCGCTGGATGTCCTGCTTGCCCATCAGCATGCTGATGACCTGCAATTGCTGTTCGCGGCGGTCAATTTCTTCTGCCAGCGAACTCAGGGCCTCGAGAAAACCCGGCTCACGAAAGGTATCGCCACTGAATTCAACTTCGGGACCACCGAGGGGCGGCACCTGGCCGAAATCAAACTCATCGGGCTCCAGGTTGGCCATGCGCGCGAGTTGCTCGCCAAGTGCGTCGATGCGCAGCAACCGCGCCTGCAATTCACCGAGACGGACGGTCAGGGCATCGATTTCCTGCCGGGCCGTCTCGTGCGCAGCCTCTACTGTGGCGCGCTGGTGATGCAATTCGGCTTCCCACTCCACGACCTGCGGACTCGATACCGCGCCCTGCGGACTTCCGGCGAGGTGGTAACCCGCCACAATCGCCACGGTGAGCAGCAGGACCACAGCTGCCGCGATGCCGGCCACCAGCCGCCATCCCGCATGCACCGAGCGTGTGCTACCGTATTTGCCGCTGACAATGAGAATGTCCAATTTCGAGCTACTCCGACTGGTTTTCTCGCTGCGCGGCCAGATTTATCCAATTCATTGATTTCAATGTAGTTCTATTTACCAATAATGCGAAACAATTCCCTGCGCTACACAACCCCGCGACCCGTGCACCTCACGGCGCCTGCCGCTGCCACCCGCCATACCGGCCTGCGCCGGCTGGTACGCGAGTACCGCGCCCGCTGCCAGCTGCTGGCTATCGCGCAGCAAGCGCTGGACTCGACATCCGCCCAGCACCTGATTGGCGCCAGTCTGTCGGGCGATACGGCATTCCTTACCTTTGATGACGCGAACTGGCTGACCCGGGCCCGGTATGCGCAGGCACAAATACTGTCGCGACTGAACGCAGAGCGACCTTCCACACCGGTACACCGGGTTCGCTTCCTGGTACGCGCACGTCCTGTGGCGTCCGCCGGGCAACAAACCAGTCCCCGGACCGTGTCCCGCATGACGCCGGGTATAGGCCGCGTCATTCGCGACGCCTCCCGGGGCATCCAGGATCCTGATCTGCAACAAGCCCTGTTTCGGCTTGCGAGTCGTGCACACCAGTAGCGGCCAGCGTGGCCGCCGTCCTCAGTTCGCCAGAATCGGCTTCATGTAGGAAATCGGCGCCTGCTCGGCATCGTCGAACGTCACGACTTCCCAGCAATCCTCGTTGGCGATCAATTCCCGTATCAGTTTGTTATTCAACGCGTGGCCGGACTTCAGACCCTTGAATTCACCGATCAGGCTGTTGCCAAGCAGGTACAGGTCACCGATCGCGTCCAGTATCTTGTGCTTGACGAACTCATCTTCGTAGCGCAACCCGTCTTCATTGAGAATCCGGTATTCATCGACAACGATGGCGTTATCCACGCTACCGCCCAACGCGAGGTTCTGCGAGCGCAGGTACTCGATCTCGTGCATGAAACCGAAGGTTCGCGCACGGGAGACTTCCTTGACGAAAGACGTGCTGGAAAAATCCACCGTCGCTTCCTGGGTACGCCCCTCGAACACCGGGTGGTCAAACTCAATGCGGAACGACACCTTGAAGCCGTCAAACGGCTCGAAGCGCGCGACCTTGTCACCGTCACGTACTTCAATGGGCTTGCGGATGCGGATGAACTTCTTGTGCGCGTTCTGTTCCTCGATGCCGGCCGACTGGATCAGGAAAACGAACGGCCCCGCGCTGCCATCCATGATCGGCACTTCGGGCGCACTGACATCGATAAACGCATTATCGATACCGAGTCCGGCCATTGCCGACAACAAATGCTCAACCGTGGAAACGCGCACGTTGCCCTTCACCAGCGCGGTCGAGAGCATGGTGTCACCCACGTTCTCGGCCCGGGCTGGAATTTCCGCGATCGGATCAAGGTCAGTACGGCAAAAAACGATGCCACAGTCGATCGGTGCCGGCCGCAGGGTCAGGTACACCTTCTCTCCGGTGTGTAACCCGACCCCCGTGGCCCGTATCACGTTCTTCAACGTTCTTTGTTTTATCATGAAGTTATCTCGCTCATTCAGCACCAGGCGGTGCCGCCTTTTCTGGGCCGGATAGTATCATAAATATAGCAAGTACTAACCAGATTAGATCACTTATTGATCAATCGGCCTGGCGGCGCAGAAATGCCGGAATATCCAGGTAATCCACGTCATCACTTCCTACCGCCTTGGCCAGGGCCTCGCGGTCAAAGCTGTCACGTGCATCCCGCCGCATGATCGCCGGCCGCTCCAGTTTAGCGTAGTCCAGAGTGCCGTCTGCCCGCGTGGTATTGTCGACCACCTTGCGCGGAGCCTCGATACGCTCCTGGCCCAGACCCGTGGCAACCACTGTCACCTTCACGTCTTCACCCATGGACTCGTCCACCACCCAGCCGACGATGTTCAGCGCGTTCTCATCGGCAAATTCATTGATGGTATCGCCCACCTCGTTGAATTCGCCCAGCGTCAGGTTGGGGCCACTGGTGATGTTGACCAGGATGCCGCGGGCGCCCTTCAGATCGACATCTTCCAGCAACGGACTGCGCACCGCCGCTTCAGCCGCTTCACGCGCACGGTATTCACCGGTACCGATCGCGGTACCCATCATGGCCTTGCCCATTTCCCGCATCACGGTTTTCACATCCGCGAAATCCGCGTTGATACGGCCCGGACGCATGATCAGGTCCGCAATGCCCTGTACCGCTCCGCGCAGGACTTCATCAGCCGCATCAAAAGCCTGCTCCAGCATCGAATCGGGGCCCAGAACCTTCAGCAGTTTGTCGTTCGGAATCACGATCAGCGAATCGACATTCTCTTCCAGTTCCTGGATGCCGGCTTCGGCAACCCGCATGCGCTTGCGTTGTTCAAACGGGAAGGGCTTGGTCACCACGGCCACGGTCAGGATGCCCATGCTCTTGGCGATTTCCGCAATCACCGGCGCCGCGCCGGTACCGGTTCCACCACCCATGCCGGCAGTTATGAAGACCATGTCCGCGCCTTCCAGGACGGCCGCGATACGGTCGCGGTCTTCCACGGCAGCCTGGCGGCCGACTTCCGGATCCGCCCCGGCACCAAGACCCTTGGTCGCCGTGCGACCCAACTGCAGACAGGTGCGGTTGGACTGATTGCGCAACACCTGCGCATCGGTGTTGGCGCAGATAAAGTCCACGCCATCCACCTGAGCGGCGATCATGTGGGACACGGCGTTTCCGCCACCACCACCCACGCCAAATACCTTGATAACTGCGTCCTGTGCTTCGTCTTCGAGTAATTCAAAGGTCATGCCTTTCTCCTCCGTGTGATGGATCGTCGCTCAGTTTCTACCCAGGATCAGAAGTTCTGTTGGAACCACTGCTGTACCCGGGTAAAAATTCCTCCGAAGCCGGGTGTACCTGCGTGCAGGTAGGCACCACGCTCTTCTTCAATTTGCTTGCCGTATAAAAGCAGGCCCACGCCCGTGGCATAAATCGGATTACGCACCACGTCCGCCAGGCCTTCCACGTTCTCCGGCACGCCCAGGCGCACCGGCATGTGAAAGATTTCTTCCGCCAGTTCGATCACGCCCTCCAGCTTGGAGGTGCCACCGGTGAGCACGATGCCGCCCGCGGCAACCATCTCTTCGAAGCCGGAGCGGCGCAGGTTTTCCTGCACCAGCGTGAACAATTCTTCGTAACGGGGGCGAATCACCTCGGCCAGCACCTGGCGCGAGAGTTCGCGCGGCAACCGGTCGCCGACGCCCGGGACCTTGATCATCTGGTCCCCGGTCATCCCCTGGGCGGATGCGCAGCCGTACTTGATCTTGATTTCCTCGGCACAGTTGCGCGGGGTGCGCAGTGCCAGGGCGATGTCGCCGGTCACCTGGTCACCGGCAATCGGGATGATGCCGGTATGGCGGATGGAGCCATCGTGGAACACCGAGATGTCCGTGGTGCCGCCGCCGATATCCACCAGGCAGACGCCCAGCTCCTTTTCATCTTCCATGAGCACCGCGTAACTGGATGCCAGTGGCTCGAGGATGATTTCTTCCACGTCGAGTCCGCATTTGCGCACACACTTTTCGATGTTCTGCGCCGCGTTGACCGCACCGGTCACGACATGCACGCGGGCTTCCAGCCGCACGCCACACATGCCGATCGGTTCGCGTATACCTTCCTGGGCATCGATCAGGTATTCCTGGGGCAGCACGTGCAGTACTTTCTGGTCTGCAGGAATCGCGACCGCGCGCGCCGAATCAATGACCCGGTCAAGATCTGCCTTCACCACTTCCCGGTCGCGTATTGCCACCACGCCACTGGAATTCAGGCTGTTGATGTGATTACCGGCAATCCCCGCATACACCGAGTGAATCTGGCAGCCCGCCATCAGTTCTGCCTCTTCCACAGCACGCTGGATGGATTGCACCGTGGATTCGATATTCACCACCACGCCACGCTTCAGCCCGCGTGACGGATGAGAACCGATTCCGACGACTTCGAGCTTCCCCTCCGGGGTGATCTCGCCGACGATCGCCACGACTTTCGACGTGCCGATATCCAGCCCCACCACCAGGTTCCCACCGCTATTGTCCGCATGCATTTTCATAGTTCCCTTACCTCGTTAGCGCCCTGCACAGCCATGCTGCTGAGAGCCGTTAACTGCTTGCTTCCTCTTCCACGACCTGGCCCGGAGCCCAGGTCACCGCTATTCCGTTGCTGTAGCGCGTATCAACGATCGCCACCGTGTTGATTTTTCCGGCCAGCTTGCGCTCGTAAAAGGCGACAAACCTGCTGACCCGCTCGATCACTTCGGCCCGGCCCAGGCGGACCAGTGCGCCGTTCTCCAGTGTCAGGTCCCACGCCCCGCGACGTGACAAGCGCAGTTCGGCCATGCGCAGTCCCTGCGCGCCCAGCAGCGGCGCGATGCGCTGATGCATGGCGAGCACCCGGGCTGTTGAGCCTTCCGGCCCGCGCAGAATCGGCAACTGTACGAATTCTGCATGACGGGTCGTTTCGAACAGATCACCACGCTCGTTCAACAGGTGCTGGTCGCCCCAACGCGCCATGGGAATCTGCTCACGAACCCGGACTTCGAGCGTATCCGGCCAGACCCGGCGCACGTGCGCCTGCTGCACCCATTCCAGCCCGGTGATGCCTTCCCGCAGGGCATCGATGGGCACCAGCGAGAAACGATCCAGGCGGCTGTTTGCGATCACCTGGCGAACCGCCTCGGGATCCTGGTAATACAGGTCGCTGAGAATGCGCACCTGGCGAATGGGCCGGTCCAGTCCGTCCCGAACCTGCGGGGCGATCAGCACCAGCGCCGCCGCAACCACGAACATCAGTACTCCGGCGCCGGCCAGGCGGGCGGTGCGTGCAAGTGTTTTCTTCCAGCGCATCAGTACCAGCTGACGCGATGTACCCGCGCGCTGCGCGCTGCGCTTGTCGCGTACCGGGCCACGCAGCAGTAATACGGTGCGGGTAAGCAGGCGCCTCATGACGCACCTCCCGCAGCAGACAGGATGCGGACGATCAGTTCGCCGAATGATATCCCCGCATGGCCGGCTGCCATCGGCACCAGGCTGTGGTCGGTCAGCCCCGGCACGGTGTTTACCTCGAGCAGGCGAAACGCCCCGTCTGCATTGCGCATGATGTCCACGCGTCCCCAGCCACTGCAGCCAAGCGCGACGAAAGCGCGCATCGCGAGGTCGGCAATTTCAATTTCCTCGCTGACCGACAAACCGGCCGGGAACAGGTAACGCGTGTCGTTGGTCAAGTACTTCGCGTCGTAGTCGTAAAAATCGCGCGGTGTTTCCAGTCGCAGCGTCGGCAGCGCCCGGCCATCGACGATCCCGACCGTGTACTCGCCGCCCTGCACGAACTGCTCAGCCAGGATCACCGAGTCATAGCGTGCCGCTTCCCGCCAGGCCGCTTCCAGTCCGGCGGCATCGGTCACCCGCGACATGCCGATGCTGGATCCTTCGTGTACCGGCTTGACGAACAGGGGATAACCCAGCTCCGCGCCCAGCGCCGGCCAGTCGGTTTCAGCAGTGAGCAGGCGTCCGGTTGGCACGGGCAGGCCGCATGCCTGCCAGATCTGTTTGCTGCGCCATTTGTCCATCGCCAGTGCCGATCCCAGCACCCCGCTGCCCGTGTAGGGAATACCTGCAGTCTGCAGGTAACCCTGCATGGATCCGTCTTCGCCACCTCGACCATGCAGCGCAATGAACGCCAGCTGCGGCGCGGCACTGCGCAGCGCGTCCGCGAAATTTTCCGCGGGATCGATGCGTACCACGTCGACCCCGAGTTCCTGCAGCGCCGCACAGACTGCCGCCCCGCTTTGCAGGGAAATCTCCCGCTCTGCAGAACTCCCGCCACACAGCACCGCGACACGCCCCAGCGTCGCCAGGCGGGCCGGGCTGTTCCAGGCAGTCTCGTCCATCACGCCTGCGGGTCTCCTGGTTGCACGAATCCGGACTTCGCCAGCGAACGCGCCAGCACGCCAACGTCACCCGCACCCTGCGTAATGAGCAGGTCACCCGGCTCCAGCACCGTGCGCAGGATCTCGCGAACCTCCTCCAGGGATTCCGCGAACACCGGGTCCACCTGGCCCCGACTGCGGATACTGCGGCACAGGCTGCGCCCGTCCGCACCCTTGATCGGGTCTTCCCCGGCGGCATAGACATCGAGCAGGATCAGGCAATCGACCTGCGACAGGGTATGGACAAAGTCCTCGTAGCAATCGCGGGTCCGGGAATACCGGTGTGGCTGGAAGATCATGACCAGGCGCCGGTCTGACCAGCCACTGCGGACTGCCTCAATAATTGCCTGCACCTCGCGCGGGTGATGCCCGTAGTCGTCGACAAACAGCACACTCCCCTCGCCCAGCGGGTAGTTGCCGTAGGTCTGGAAACGTCGCCCGACGCCCTTGAACTCTTCAATGCCGGAAACGATCGCAGCGCCGCTCATCCCTTCATCGGTAGTCACCGCGATAACGGCCAGTGCGTTCAGTACATTGTGCCGGCCCGGCATGTTCAGGCTGACATCCAGCGGCTCAAAAGGCTCCGGCCGCAGCACGCGAAAACGCACCCGCATGCCTTCCTGACGCAGTTCCACGGCGCGGTAATCTGCGTGTTCGCTGAATCCGTAGGTAATCACCGGCCGGCCGATATCCGGCAGGATCTCCTCGATAACCGGGTCGTCGATACAGATCACTGCCAGCCCGTAGAACGGCAGGTTGTGCAGGAACTCGACAAATGTTTTCTTCAGCCGGCCAAAGTCGTTTTCGTAGGTTGGCATGTGATCGGCATCGATATTGGTGACGATCGAGGTCACCGGCTGCAGGTGCAGGAAGGACGCATCGCTTTCATCTGCCTCGGCAACAAAATAACGACCACTGCCGAGCTTGGCATTGCTGCCGGCACTGTTGAGCAGGCCACCGATCACGTAGGTCGGATCCAGTCCGCCCTGCGCCAGCACCGATGCCAGCAGGCTGGTGGTGGTGGTCTTGCCATGGGTGCCGGCAACCGCGATGCCGTGGCGGTAGCGCATCAGTTCCGAAAGCATCTCGGCACGCGGCACAACAGGCAGACGATGCTCGCGGGCATAGGCGACTTCCGGGTTCTGTTCGTTGATCGCACTGGACACCACGACGACGTCGGCGGATTCTGCGTTTTCTGCTGCATGGCCAATGAAAACCTTTGCACCCAGGCTCTGCAGGCGCAGGGTGGAATCGCTTTCGTTGAGATCCGAACCAGACACCCGGTAGCCCTGGTTGAGCATCACTTCGGCAATACCCGACATCCCGGCACCACCAATACCGACGAAGTGGATATTACGGATGCGTCGCATGCCGGCGCCGGCTACGCGCTCGTTTCCCGTTTCACGCGGTTCAGCCACGGGCCACCTCCAGGCAGATTTGTGCGACCCGTTGGGTCGCCTTGGGACTGGAATGTCCATAGGCGGAAGCCGCCATGGACTCAATACGTGCCGGGTTGCGCAACAACTCCAGCAGGGTTTCGGCCAGCACGGCGGCAGTCAGTTCGGACTGCTGCAATACCAGCGCAGCGCCTGCATCGGCAAGGAACCGCGCATTGCCGGTCTGGTGATCGTCAACCGCGTGCGGAAACGGCACGAACAACGCACCGAGTCCGGCCACACCCAGTTCCGATACGGTCATCGCCCCGGCACGGCAGAGCACCAGGTCAGCCCATAAATATGCGGATTCCATCTTTTCGATGAAAGGCACCACCTGCGCATCAACTCCCGCGTCGGCATAGGATTGCAGTGTCTTCTCCAGGTGCCGCTTCCCGCTCTGGTGCCAGACATCAGGGCGCTCTGCTGCGGATATGCGCCCCAGCGCCGCAGGCACCAGTTCATTGATCGCCACCGCACCCAGGCTGCCGCCCAGCACCAGTAATCTTGGCCGGCCACCATGCCTGAGTACCCGCTGCTCCGGGCTGGCCATGGACAGCAATTCAGCACGTACCGGGTTACCCACGGACTCGACATTACGGCGGCTACCAAAGGCACCACCGAATGCTTCCAGCACCCGCGTGGCAACCATGGCCAGCAAGCGGTTGGTGAGCCCGGCAATCGAGTTCTGCTCATGAATCACCAGGGGAATCCCGCGCAGGCGTGCGGCCACGCCACCGGGACCGGCCGCGAAACCACCCATGCCCAGCACGCAGTTCGGGGCCACTTCCCGTACCACGCGCAGTGCCTGGGATACCGCCCGCAACAACTGCAGGGGCGCACCCAGCAGGGCACGCACACCCTTGCCGCGCAGACCCGCCACGTCGATGTAGTGAATCGGGATATTCGCTGCCGGAATCACGTCGGACTCGATACCGCGCCGCGTGCCCAGCCAGTGCACGGAATGGCCGGATGCCAGCAGTTCGCGCGCCACGGCCAACGCCGGGAACACGTGCCCACCGGTACCGCCAGCCATGATCAACACGGTTCTTCCCTGCCCGGCCATGTGCTCATCCATTACGTCCCCGCCACTGCGCCCGCAGACGCCCGACGATTTTCCAGTTCCACGCGCAACAGCAGGCCCGCAGCCATCAGGCTGATCACCAGGCTGCTGCCACCAAAGCTGAGAAAGGGCAGCGTCAGCCCCTTGGTCGGCAACAGGCCGGTGTTCACCCCGATATTGGTGAAGGCCTGCGCCGCAAAACACAACGCAATGCCATAGCAGAGACTGGCGCGGAACCGGCTCCCGAGTCGTTCTGCGCTGCGTCCCAGCTTCATGCCGCGGGTCACCAGCATCGCGTACAGCAGGATCACCAGCACGGCACCGACCACACCGGTCTCTTCCGCGAGAATGGCGTAGACAAAATCGGTATGCGCTTCGGGCAGGTAAAAGAGTTTCTGGATACTGTTGCCCAGCCCGATACCCACCCATTCCCCGCGTCCGAATGCGATCAGGGACTGGGTCAGTTGATATCCCGAGTTGAAAGGATCGGCCCACGGGTCGGCAAACGTGGTGATACGTGCCAGCCGATACGGCTGGGAGACCGCCAGCCCGACGACGCAGCCGGCCGTACCGAGCAGCAGCGCAACGAAGGGCATCAGGCGGGCGCCGCTCAGGAAAACCATTCCCAGCACCGAGCTCACCAGCACCACGGCCGCACCGAAGTCCGGCTCCATGAGCAACAACAGTACCAGCAGGGCCAGTACCAGCATCGGCTTCACCAGGCCGAACCATTGCGTACGCACGCAGTCCCGTTGCCGGACCAGGTAACCCGCCATGTAAACGATCACGCACAGGCGCGCCAGTTCCGAGGCCTGCAGGTTGACCGGGCCGAGTCCGATCCAGCGCATGCTGCCATTCACTTCGCGGCCGATGCCGGGAACCAGCACCAGGCCAAGGAGTACATAGGCCAGCAGCAGCGCGACCCAGCCGTACTGCTCCCAGATGAAGGTAGGCACAGCAAACATGAAGATCAGAGCGCACGCACCGATGCACAGGTACGCAATATGACGCCGCACATGAAAGAACGGATCGTTGTGCAACTCGGCGGCAATCTCCACCGAGGCGGATGCGACCATGACGGTACCGATCACCACCAGCGCGATCAGGCTGCCAACCAGCCACGGGTCGCCCGGCACCAGCGATGTTGGCGAGCGTGAGGGAAGCACCACAGCCGCGCTCATTGCCGCCCTCCGCAAACCTGTTCCTGCACCGCCTGCACGAACACGTCACCGCGGTGGTCGTAGCCCCGGAACATGTCGAAACTGGCGCAGGCCGGCGACAGCAACACGGCATCGCCGGGCTGTGCCGACTCGTTGGCGAGGTCCACGGCTTCAGGCAGCGTCGCGGCTTCACGTACGTTGCAGGCATCCTGCAGGGCCTGCTTCAGGCGCGGCGCATCGCGCCCGATCAGGATCACCGTGCTCACATAGCGCGCTACCGGGGCACGAAGGTCCGAGAAATCCGCACCCTTGCCATCGCCACCGGCGATCAGCACCACGCGGCCGGGGAGTTCAGCGCCTATGCCCTCGATGGCCGCCAGCGTGGCGCCCACGTTGGTGCCCTTGGAATCGTTGTACCAGTTCACACCATCCTGTTCGGCCACCCACTGGCAACGATGAGCCAGTCCACCGAACTCACGCAGCGTCGCGAGCATGGACTGCATGTCCAGCCCGATACTGTGGCCCATCGCCAGTGCAGCCAGCGCATTGGCCTGATTATGCCGACCGCGGATGCGCAATTCACTGACGGGCATCAGCAACTGCATGCCATGCGCCAGCCAGGTCTTGCCGTCCTGCTCGCGCAATCCGAAATCCTGCAGGTCAGGCGCATCGGTACCGAAGCTGGTGACCGGGACTTCCGCCGGTAGCAGTGGCCGGCTGAGTGCATCATCACGATTCACGATCACGTGTTCGCAGTTGTGAAAAATCCGGTGCTTGGCGCGATGGTAATCCGCCAGCGTTGCGTAGCGATCCATGTGGTCGGGGCTTATGTTCAGCACCGTGGCCGCCCGGGCACCCAGTCGTTGCGTGGTTTCCAACTGAAAGCTGGATAGTTCCAGTACGTAGAAATCGGGTTCAGGGCCTGTCAGCAGGTCCAGCGCGGGTACGCCGATATTGCCGCCCACCCCGGCCTGCATGCCGGCCCCGCGGATCATCTCGCCGAGCAGGGTGGTGACCGTGCTCTTGGCGTTCGATCCGGTGATGGCGAGTATGGGACGACCGGCTTCGCGCGCGAACAGGTCGATGTCGCCGCTGATCCGCGCACCGGCCGCGACCGCCGCCTGCAGGGCCGGCTCAGACAAGGCCACACCAGGGCTCACCAGCAACTCGTCCGCAGACCCCAGGAAATCCGCGTCAAAGCTGCCGAAGTGAGTGTCCACTTCCGGGAACTCCGCCAGTAACTCCTGCATTCCCGG
>JBFJWR010000032.1:0-14776 GCA_041623535.1 Pseudomonadales bacterium | reverse complement strand
GCCACCAACTGGACGCGCCCTTCGGCGAAATCGAGAACCTGCAGCGCGCCGGGGTGCTCGATCAGGCGCTGGATGTAGTCGGTGACCACCTGTTCCGGGCTGATCAGCACATCAATGGGCAGGCTTTCGTTGCAGAACAGGCCGGTACGGGTCAGGTAGGCGGTGCCACGGACCCGGGCGATCTTGGTTGGCGTTCGATAGAGCGTGTAGGCCACCTGGCAGGCGATCATGTTGACCTCGTCACTGGGCGTGACGGCGATGAGCATGTCGGCATCTTCGGCACCGGCCGCGCGCAGCACGTCCGGGTAAGAGCCGCGCCCCTCGACCGTGCCGATATCGAGCCGGTCGGCCAGTTCGCGCAGGCGCTTGCCGTCGGTGTCCACCACGGTGATGCGGTTTTCTTCTTCACGCGCAAGGTGTTCGGCCAGGCTGGCGCCCACCTGGCCGGCACCCAGAATGATGATGTTCATGGATCAGTGCATCCGCAGGCGGCTGAATGGGCCACGGTCAGCTCTTCTCCAGCAGGCAAAAATAAAACCCGTCGCCCGCACCGTCCGCGGGCAGCAACTGGTAGCCGGGCTGGCAGGGGTGCGCGGCAGGAATCTCCATAGGCACCACGGTCACTCCCGGTTCAGACGCGATGAAGGCAGACACGATGGATTCGTTCTCCTCTCGCAGCAGGCTGCAGGTTGCATAAAGCAGTCGTCCACCGGGCTTGAGGAGTTCCCAGAGTGCTGCCAGCAAGCCACGTTGTTTCGCCGCAAGTTTAGCAATATCGGTTTCACGTCGCAGTAAACGGATATCGGGGTGCCGGCGGATGACCCCGGTGGCCGAGCAGGGTGCGTCCAGCAGGATACGGTCGTAAGGCTGACCGTCCCACCAGGCGGCGGGCTCGCCGGCGTCGCCTTCCAGGATGACGGGATCGAAAGCCAGCCGTTCAAGATTGCTGCGCAGTGTGGTCAGGCGGTCGGCGGATTCGTCCAGGCAGTGCAGCGTGATGCCGGGTTCCCGCTCCAGCAGGTGAGCGGATTTTCCGCCCGGCGCGGCACAGGCATCGAGGATGCGTTCGCCGGCAGCAGCGCCGAGTAGTTCCGCGGCCAGTTGCGCACTGGCATCCTGCACACTGACCTTCCCGGTGGCGAAGCCGGGCAGGCGGGTGGTCGGAACCGGCTGGCTCAGCAGCAGTCCCCAGGGCGAACCGGGTACCGGCGCTGCCTCCAGTTCGGCAGACTGCAGTTCCTGCTGGTACGCAGCCAGGTCTGTTTGCTGCCGGTTTACGCGCAGTGCCATGGGTGCACGCCGATTGCTGGCATCCAGCATGGCTTCCCACTGGTCCGGCCAGTCCTTGCGCAAGCGGTCGATCAGCCATTGTGGCGATGCGAGGCGGGCCTCGTCGGGCTCGCCGTCGGCAACCTCCGGTTGTAATTCGCGGCTGGCGCGCCGCAGTACGGCATTCACCATGCCGGCCTGTCCGGGGCGTCCCAGCGAGCGGCAGGCCGCGACGCTTTCATTGACCACGCGGGCCGCCGGGGTGCGCATGTACTGCAACTGGTACAAACCGAGCAGCAGCAGCGCGAAGACCGGTTGCTGCTTGGCCGGGAGCGGCCTGTCGAGCAGTTCCGAGAGTTGCCAGTCGAGCCGGTAAAACCAGCGCACGGTGCCATCGAGGAGCTCGCGCCCCAGCGGCTGTCTTTCTGCATCCAGGCCCTGAAAATGAAACTGGCGTGACTGTTCCAGCGACGCGCCATCAAAAGTCGCGCTCAGCGCGCGTGCACAGGCCAGTCGCAGGGCCGTGGGCTGCCGGGCGCGATTACCCAAGGCAGGCTCCCGGCGCGAACAGTTCGCTACGGGCATTCAGAACTTCCCTGGTCGACAGTCGGCGTCCGCCGGGGAACTGCAGTTCGTGGATTGCCAGCACACCCTGCCCGCAGGCGATCTGCAGTTCGCCTTGTGGTGTGACGAGGATGGTGCCCGGTGCCGACGCGCTGGGATCGGCTAGCGCCGCCGCCTGCCAGATGCGAAATTCCTGGTCGCCGACCCGTGAGCGGGTGCCCGGCCAGGGATCGAAAGCCCGGATGCGTCTTTGTAAAGTGGACGCCGGCGATTGCCAGTCGATCCACGATTCGGCCTTGTCCAGGCGGGCGGCATAGGTGACCAGTGCCTCGTCCTGTGGTGAGCCGGTCGGCGGTTGATCCACATCCAGTTCCTGCAGCCAGGTCACCAGGGTGCGTGCGCCGAGGTCGGCCAGTGCATTGTGCAGGGAAGCGGAAGTGTCCTGGCTGGTGATGGGCAGGCGGGCGCTGCAAACCACGTCCCCGGCGTCCAGGCGCTCGACCATGCGCTGAATGGTGACGCCGGTTTCCGGGTCGCCGGCTTCGATGGCCCGCTGGATCGGCGCGGCCCCGCGCCAGCGCGGCAGCAGCGAGGCATGGACGTTGTACGCGCCGGCGCGAAAGCCGTCCACCAGGCTGCGTGGCAGGATCTGCCCGTAGGCAACGACGACCAGCAGGTCAGCATCCAGATCGAGCAGGCTGGCCACCGGGTCCGGATGCCGGATGGTCTCCGGTTGCAGAACCGGAATGCCGGCTGTCTCGGCCAACTGCTTCACGGGGCAGGCCTGCTGCCGGCGACCCCGGCCGCTGGCGCGGTCGGGTTGGCACAGCACGGCAAGGGGCGGCAAGCCGGCCTCCAGCAGTGCCTCCAGGTGGGTGGCGGCAAACGCAGGGGTGCCTGCGAAAGCCAGTCGTGGTTTCACAGATGGCATGGTTACTTCTTGATCAGGTGAGGGGTTCAGGCCTGTTGGCGATGCGCCTTTTCCATACGACGGCGTATGCGTTGCCGTTTCAGGCTGGACAGGTAATCGACGAAAAGTTTGCCGTCCAGGTGATCGATTTCGTGCTGGATGCAGACCGCCAGCAATCCATCGGCGTCCATTTCGTAAAATTCACCCTGACCATCCTGCGCACGGAGTCGGATCTGCTCGGCCCGTACCACGGTTTCGTACTCGCCGGGTACAGACAGGCAGCCTTCTTCCTGCTGTTGCTGGCCATCGGCCTGCAGGATCTCGGGATTGATCACCACCAGCGGCTGGCTGGCATCGCCGGAAACATCGCAGACCAGCAGTCGCTGGTGAAAATTAACCTGGGTCGCAGCCAGGCCGATGCCCGGCGCGGCATACATGGTTTCGAACATGTCCGCGATCTGCTGGCGCAGACGGTCGTCGAAATCGACCACCGGCGCTGCCTTTATTCGCAGCCTCGGGTCGGGGTATTCAAGTATGCTCAGTTGTGCCATATCTATTTAATGCAATGTCTTATGTATAAAACGCAAAGTTGTTGCTAAGATTAATCAGGCCGGATTTCAGTTGTCGCCCCTTGTCATTGGGCGCGTTGCTGGGGAATTCTAAGCGATCATATGGTTCGACCGCCATTTGCCCGCTCCTGTAATCCTTAAACACAAGTATAAGGGTAATCGAATCATGAGAAAATTGAGGCTCTGGTTTCTGGGCGTGATGCTGGCCGTATTTGCCCAGTCCGCCTGGACTGAGGGGGCAACCCTCCGCAAGGATCACCCGGAAGAATACACCGTTAAACAGGGGGATACCCTGTGGGGCATTTCCAGTCGCTTCCTTGAAAAGCCCTGGTACTGGCCTGAGATCTGGCACGTCAATCCGCAGGTTGAAAACCCGCACCTGATCTACCCGGGCGATCGTCTGTACCTGACATGGAAAGACGGCCGGCCGGTATTGTCCCGCGATCGTGGCACCATCAAACTGAGCCCGAAAGTACGGGTTATACCGCTGGATCTGGCGATTCCGGCGATTCCGCTTGATTCCATCAATCAGTTCCTGGTCAACAATCGCATTGTTGATGAAGAAGTCCTTGCTGGTGCGCCTTACGTGATCGCAGGCCGCGACGGACACGTCGTAACCGGCATGAACGACGTGGTGTATGCCCGTGGCGCACTCAGCAAAGAAGTGGGCACCTATGGCATTTACCGCGCTGGTGAAGCCTATAAAGACCCGGATACCGGTGAATTTCTCGGGCTGGAAGCCACGGATATCGGCCTGGCCAAGGTCCTTGCCACCGAGGGCGATATTGCCACGATGGAAATCACTTCATCACGCTCGGATGTGCGTATCCAGGATCGCCTGCTCGGCATCGAACAGAACAAGGTGACTTCGCTGTTTCACCCGAGTGCCCCCGACAGCGAACTGACCGGCAAGATTCTGTCCGTGGTTTCCGGTGTCAGCCAGGTGGCGGCGAACAATGTGGTCGCCATCAATCTGGGTGCCCGCAACGGCCTGCAAGCCGGCAATGTGATGGCTATCTACAAGGCCGGCGGTATTGCCCGCGATGATCTGCGCAACGATATCGTCCAGTTGCCGGCCGAACGGGCTGGTTTGCTGATGGTGTTCCGGACGTTTGAGAAAATGAGCTACGCGCTGGTACTGCGTGCCAGCCGGCCGCTGGAAATTCTCGACGAGGTGCGCAACCCCTGATCCGGCGCGGTGCGCTGCACAGGGTGCGGTCTGCACTGCAGACATAACGATGGATGCTCAACGATGAATGAGACTGCCTGACAAGGAATGTTGGGGCGGTCGACCAGCGAGTCGCTGCGGCGACTGGCTGCTGATGATGGCTGCCAGCACAACTGGCGGCCATTTTTGGTTTTTGACTCGGCAAAGGATGGCCCCATGACGTCGCGCGGTTCTGCGCAGCAGGAAATTTGCCAGTGGCTGGCACTGACACAGGTCTCCGCGCCCCGGCGCAGAGTGTATTTTCATGCCTGGGAGCAGGACGGACAGCTTCCTCCCGGGAAAGCACCGGCAGAGTGGATGCATTCTTCGCTGGCCTGGCTGGCGGCGAGTGCTGACCACCACTGCCTGGCCTATTCCGATCCAGGGTATCCGCCGCTGCTGCGCACCATAGCCTGTCCACCCCCGGTGCTGTTTGTGGTCGGAGACCCAGGCCTGCTGTCTGCACGCATGGTCGCGCTGGTGGGCGCACGACGTGCGAGCGCCGGCGGGATAGAGACTGCCAGGCGATTCGGGCAGGAACTGGCTGCCTGTGAAATTGCCGTGATCAGCGGCCTGGCGCTGGGCATCGATGGCGCGGCCCATGCCGGTGTGCTGGATGCTGGCGGCAGAACGCTGGCCGTGATGGGGTGCGGTCTGGATCAGATCTATCCGCGTGCCCACGCTGCGCTGGCAAAGTCGATAGCCGTTTCCGGTGCCCTGGTCAGTGAATTCACGCCCGGTACCAGCCCCCTGCCCGGGAATTTTCCGCGGCGGAATCGTCTCATCAGTGGGATGTCGGTCGCCACCATCGTGGTGGAGGCCGGATTACGCAGTGGTTCCCTGGGAACCGCGCGGCTGGCGCTGGAGCAGGGGCGCGAGGTTGGCGCCGTGCCCGGTGCCATTCAGAATCGCATGGCAGCAGGTACGAACCGCTTACTGCGGGACGGGGCTGCGCTGATCAGCTGCTGCGAGGATATACTCGCGCTGATGCCGCAAGGTTTGCCGCCCGGCGCCATGCCTGCCAGCGAGTCGGCAGGCGGGCACGATCGGCAGGACCCGGCCGATCCGGTCTGGCAGGCGCTGGAAATGTTTCCACTGACCATAGATAGCCTGGCAGCGCGGACCGGTTGGGATATTGCGCCACTGGGAGCGCGGTTGGCCGAGCTGGAACTGGCTGGCAGTGTCCGGCGCGAGCCGGGCGGATACAGCAGGACTTGCAGCAAGCCTGCAGAAACGCTAGTTTCGCCCGCCTTATGCGAGTGAGGTAAAGGAGAATTACCAATGACTCAGACTTTCGTAGCTGTACTGATGGGATCCGACTCCGACTACCCGGTCATGGAATCCGCCGTTGCCGTGCTCGGCGATCTCGGGATTACCGTGGAAGTACGGGTGGCTTCGGCACACCGTACGCCCGAAGTGGTGCGTGAATATGTGGCCGACGCAGAGGCGCGCGGTTGTGGCGTGTTCATCGCTGCGGCCGGTATGGCTGCACACCTGGCCGGCGCCGTGGCGGCGCAGACCCTGCGTCCGGTGATCGGCGTGCCGATTGATGCGGGTCCGCTGCAGGGCTTCGATGCACTGTTGTCGACGGCCCAGATGCCGGGCGGCATTCCGGTCGCTACCGTCGCGATAGGTACTGCGGGTGCAAAAAATGCAGGCTACCTCGCGGCCCAGATACTGGCGGTTTCCGATCCGGAACTGTTCGCCAGGATCAAGGCCGAGCGTAGCAAGGCTGCTGATGCAGTACGGGCGAAGGACGCCAAATTGCAGGATCGGCTGGCGGCAAAATGAGCCGACTGGGGGCGGCGCAGTTGCGCGCCCGAGGCGCGGCCGTGCTGACCCTGAACCGGGGCGGTGTGATTTTGTATCCGACGGAAGGTATCTGGGGGCTGGGTTGTGATCCGGCCTGCCGCAGTGCCGTGGAACAGTTATTGCGAATCAAGCGACGCCCGGTGCGGAAGGGGCTGATTCTCGTGGCGGGCACCGCCGCGCAGTTGCAGCCCTGGGTGGTTCGCTGGACACCGGCAGAACAGGCGCGACTCGCGGCAACCTGGCCGGGCCCGCACACCTGGGTCGTCGGCGCGCGGCTCGGTACGCCGGCCTGGATTACCGGTTCGCGCAGTTCTGTTGCTGTGCGTGTCAGTGCCCACCCGGCAATCCGGGATTTGTGCCGGGCATCGGGTTCTGCGCTGGTTTCCACTTCGGCCAATCTCTCGGGCACCCGCCCGCTGTCCAGCGAAATGGCGGCCCGGCGCCTGTTCGCGCGCGAGGGGGTTCGCGTCTGGCCCGGCGTTCTGGGCGGCGCGCGCCGGCCCTCTATGATCAGACACCTGCAAAGCGGAAAAGTACTGCGCTCATGACGCCCCAAAGTAAGCTCTCGGAAATCGACGTCACCGGCGTGCGGGAATTCCTGACCACGTACCAGCGCACCCTGGTTGCGCAACTGGAAGAGATGGAGCAGGGCGAGCGATTCCTGGAGGACTGCTGGGATCGTGAAGAGGGCGGTGGCGGCATCACCCGGGTGCTGGAGGGTGGCTCGCTGTTTGAAAAGGCGGGCGTCAACTTCTCTCACGTTTTCGGAGCCGGCCTGCCAAAAGCGGCCACGGTCGCCCGACCTGAGCTGGCTGGCTGTTCCTACGAGGCCATGGGCGTCTCGGTGGTCATACACCCGCGTAATCCACTGGTACCGACTTCGCATGCGAATATCCGTCTGTTTGTGGCCCGTCATGAAGAACGGCAGCCGGTATGGTGGTTTGGCGGCGGGTATGACCTGACGCCCTACTATGGCAACGAGGAAGACTGCCGGCACTGGCACCGCACCGCCGCTGCTGCCTGCGCGCCGTTTGGCGACACGGTATACGCGCGCTTTAAACAATGGTGCGACGATTATTTTTACCTGCCACATCGCGGCGAGCCGCGTGGCATAGGCGGGCTGTTTTTCGATGATTTGAATGAATGGGACTTTGCGCGCAGTTTTGCCTTCCTGCGCGCGGTCGCGGAAAGTTATCCGCGGGCTTACCTGCCGATTGTGCAGGCACGCCAGGCGCAACCCTGGACGGAAGCGCAGCGTGCTTTCCAGGAATATCGCCGCGGACGCTATGCCGAATTCAACCTGGTGCATGATCGCGGCACGCTCTTCGGTCTGCAGAGCGGCGGCCGTACCGAATCCATCCTGATGTCCCTGCCACCGGTCGTGCGCTGGGAATATGCGCGCAGCTTTCCAACCGGAACGCCCGAGGCCCTGCTGACCGAATACTACCTGCAACCGCGTGACTGGCTGCAAGCAGACACTGCTCCGGATGCGGCTAAGTGAACCCGGATCGTTACGCCGTACTGGGCAATCCGATTGCGCACAGCTGGTCGCCGCGCATTCATGCAGCGTTTGCGGCCCAGACCGGGGAATCGATTTCCTACGTGGCTCAGCAGGTGGACAGCGAGCAGTTTGAAGCCGTGGTCGCCGATTTTTTTGCCACGCAGGGTCGTGGACTGAACATCACCCTGCCCTACAAGCAGCGCGCTTATGCCCTGGCCAGTCAGGCAGCCCCGGCTGCGCAACAGGCGGGTGCAGCCAACACCCTGTACCTGGATGCGAACCAACAGCTGTGTTGTGACAATACCGACGGTCGTGGCCTGGTACGGGACCTGGTTGATAACCACGGGGTTTCGCTGCGCGACCAGTCCGTCCTGTTGCTGGGTGCCGGCGGTGCCGCGCGCAGCGTGCTGGGCGCCTTGCTGTCTGAGCAGCCGGCACGCCTGCACATTGCCAACCGGACCGCGGAACGCGCTTTGGAACTCCGGCGCCTGTTTCCCGGGGCAGACGTACTGAGTGCCGGCGGCCTCGTTCAACTGGACGCAGAGGAACCGTTTGCGATCATCATCAACGCCACGTCTGCAGGACTGACCAGCAGCCTGCCGGACCTGTCGAACTCCCTGCTGGCGCCGCAGGGGGTTTGCTACGACATGGTCTACGGAGCCGAGGCCACTGCTTTTCAGCGCTGGGGCGCCGGGGCGGGTGCGATACTGGCAGCAGATGGGCTGGGCATGCTGGTCGAGCAGGCTGCGGAGGCATTCAGGATCTGGCGTGGTGTACGCCCGCAGACCCGCCCGGTCATCGAGTCGTTGCGCCGCTCCCTCTAGAACGAACACTTGCTGCCGGGCCTGCAGGATGCAGGTGCGCTGTCACACCGAATTGCCGTACTCCTTGAGATAGCGGTCCTTCAGCCGTACGTAATTGTCAGCGGTGTAAGTGAAGAACTCGGCTTCCTTGGGCTTGAGCGGGCGGATCTCGCGTGCCGGCTGGCCGGTATAAAGGTGGCCACTACGCAGCCGCTTGCCCGGCGGTACCAGGGTTCCGGCGCCTATGATTACGTGATCCTCGACGATGGCGCCGTCCATTACGACGGCACCCATGCCGACCAGGATACGACTTCCCAGCGTGCATCCGTGCAACACCACGCGGTGGCCCATCGTGACGTCATCGCCGATCTGCAGCGGAAAGCCATCCGGATTGTAGGGGCCGGCATGCGTGATATGCAGCACCGAGTTGTCCTGTATGCTGCACCGTGCGCCGATGCGTATCCTGTGCATGTCACCGCGTATCACGGCCATGGGCCATACAGAACAGTCGTCGCCGAGGGTCACATCTCCAAGTACCAGCGCGCTGGCATCCACGTAGCAGTCTTCGCCCAGAACCGGCTTGTGACCCTGATATTCGCGTATGGTCATAGTTGCTCATTCCTGCAGATGACGCTGTGGTCGATTCTATAGGAAAATAACCCATTGCCAGCACAGCGGAATCCACATGACCCATCCTTTACTGTCTCGCGCTGAATTTCCGGCCTTTGACCAGGTCCGCCCCGATCAGATTGAAAACCTGGTGGATCAGCTACTGAAGGACAATCGCGCCCGGGTAGCCGAATTGCTCAGGAATCCGCAACCGGACTGGGCCAGCCTGATGCTGCCACTTGAAGAACTGGATGACACGCTGTCCCAGGCCTGGTCACCGATCAGCCATTTGAATGCGGTACGCAATAATGAAGAGCTGCGTACGGCGTACAATGCCTGCCTGCCAAAGATTTCCGATTACGCCGCCGAACTGAATCAGAATGCAGACCTGTACCAGGCATTTTCCGAGGTCGCAGAGCAGCATAAGGCGGACCTCGACGGCGCCCAGCAAATGGTGTTGGAACAGGCGCTACGCAACTTCCGCCTCGCCGGTGTGGATCTGCCGCAGGATAAGAAAGAACGCTTCCGTGACCTGCAGCGCATGCTGACCGAACTGACCAGCCGGTATTCTGACAATGTGCTGGATGCAACCAATGCCTGGTCCTGCACGGTGCTGAATGTTGCGGAATTGCGCGGCGTGCCGGAATCCAGCCTGGAGCGGTTTCGCAGCGAAGCGGTGGCCCGCGACGAAGAGGGCTACCGGATCGGCCTCGATTTCCCTTCCTATTATGCAATCCAGGCCCATGCCGAGAATCGCGCCCTGCGTGAAAAACTCTACCAGGCCTATGTCACGCGGGCGTCCGACCAGGGGCCGCATGCCGGGCAGTGGGATAACACCGGCATCATCGACGAGATTCGCCAGCATCGCCATGAACTGGCCACCCTGCTGGGCTTTGAAGACTACGTCGCCTATTCGCTGGCAACCAAGATGGCTGAGTCGGGTGACGAGGTGGAGGGCTTCCTGCTGGAACTGGCATCCCGCTCGCGGCCGTTCGCCGAGACCGAGATCGCCGAATTGCGGGAATTCGCCAGGGCCGAACTGGGCATAGATGAATTGCAGGCCTGGGATGTTTCGTTTGCCAGCGAGCGCCTGCGGGAATCACGCTACCAGATCACCGAAGAGGAAGTACGTCCCTGGTTCCCGATGGAAACCGTGCTCGAGGGCATGTTCAGCATCGTCAAGCGCCTGTTTGGCATAGACGTCGTCGCGGTCAGCGATTTTGCCAGCTATCACCCCGATGTGCGCCTGTTCGAAGTGCGCCGGGACGGCGAGGCTTTGTCCTGGTTCTACCTCGACCCGTTTGCCCGCGAGCACAAGCGCGGCGGCGCCTGGATGGACGAGTATCGCTGCCGCCGGCGACGTGCCGATGGCAGCCTGCAGCGGCCGGTGGCCTACCTGGTCTGTAATTTCATGCCGCCCAGCGAAACGCGCCCGGCGCTGCTGACCCATAACGAGGTGACAACGCTGTTCCACGAGTTCGGCCACGGCCTGCACCACATGCTGACCGAAATCGATTACATGGATGTGTCCGGAATCAACGGCGTTCCCTGGGATGCCGTGGAACTGCCCAGCCAGTTCATGGAGAACTGGTGCTGGGAGCGCGATGCCCTGACGGCGATATCCAGTCATTACGAAACCGGGGAGCCGCTACCCGGCGAAATGCTGGATAAAATGCTCGCGATGCGCAACTTCCAGTCCGGCATGCAGATGCTGCGGCAGGTGGAGTTTTCGCTGCTGGACCTGCGCCTGCATGCAAACGCCGCGGACGGGCTGCGGCCCCTGGCGGAAACACAGGCAGAGGTACGCGCGATCACCGCCTACCTGGAGTTGCCGGAGTGGAACCGTTATACGCACAGCTTTACCCACGTGTTCTCCGGCGGCTATGCAGCCGGCTATTACAGCTACAAGTGGGCCGAGGTGCTGTCGGCGGACGCATTTTCCCGTTTTCAGGAAGAAGGCATATTTGACGCCCGGTGTGGCAGTGAATTCCGCCAGCACATCCTGGCGCGCGGTGGATCCGAGGATCCACGGGTACTGTTCCGGCGATTCCGGGGGCGCGACCCGAAGCCGGATGCCCTGCTGGCCAGTTGTGGCATGTCTGCACCATGAATGATGCGCCGGTAAAACGTTTTATTGCCGGCGCTGTCTGCCCGGGCTGTGGCGAGCAGGACAAGCTCAAGGCCTGGCACGAAGGCGCGGTCCAGTTCCGCGAATGCGTCCGCTGCGGCTTCACGGACCGTACCAGCACGGCAGATGCGGAAGGACTTCCCACCCGTTTGGATCGGCCGAAACCAGCCACGGGCGCGGCCATGCAATTTTATCCGCGGCGTCCGGACCGGAAAAAAACCGACTGATCTGTTCTGCTTGCTTGTGCCGCAATCGCCGGTTGCTATAATGCCGCCCTCCTGCGCGCCGGCCAGCCGGCGGGCTGTCCGGCAACTGAGGCCCGTGATTTTCAAGAATCCAGCCCCATTTGGATGCTGCCGTGCAGGTTCTCACAGATTCGACGGAGAAAGCCGAATGCGCTTCCTGACACCGAAGTGGCTGACCGTGATGGCCACGATCCTGATGACGGGCTCGCCGCTAGCCCGCGCCGCATGGGAACTCAACATGACCCAGGGCGTGACCGAGGTCAGCCGTGAAGTCTTTGGCCTGCACATGCTGATTTTCTGGATCTGCGTCGCGATCGGCGTGGCGGTGTTCGCCGTGATGTTCTGGTCGATTCTCCACCATCGCAAGTCACAGGGCGTCAAAGCCGCCCAGTTCCACGAAAGCACCACGGTGGAAATCATCTGGACCGTGGTTCCCTTCATTATTCTGGTCGCGATGGCCGTGCCCTCCACCGGGGCGCTGGTTCGCATTTACGATACCAGCGACGCCGACATGGATATCAAGATCAGCGGTTATCAGTGGAAATGGCACTACGAGTACATGGGTGAGGGCGTTGGCTTTTTCAGCAGCCTGTCCACCCCGCGCGAAGAAATCTACAACGAAGCACCCAAGAACGAGCACTACCTGCTGGAAGTGGACGAACCGCTGGTCATTCCGGTCAACAAGAAAGTTCGCTTCCTGGTCACCGCCAACGACGTGATCCATTCCTTCTGGGTGCCGGCGCTGGCCGTCAAGCGCGATGCGATTCCCGGTTTCATTAATGAAACCTGGGCCAAGGCCGAACAAACCGGCACCTTCCGCGGCCAGTGTGCTGAGCTTTGCGGCAAGGATCACGGCTTCATGCCCATCGTGGTGGAAGTCAAAAGCCAGGAGGATTACGACGAATGGCTGATCGCCCGCAAGGAAGAGGCGGCCAAAGAGCGCGAACTGCGCGACAAGACCTGGAGCTTCGACGAACTGATGGCGCGTGGAGAAAAGGTTTACGCGAAAAACTGCGCGGCCTGTCACCAGGTCAATGGTGAAGGTATAGGGAGCACCTTCCCGTCCCTCAAGGGTACCGACCTGGTATTGAAAGATCGCGCCGGCCACATTGACGCCGTGCTGAATGGCCGCGCCGGAAGCATGATGGCGGCCTTCGGTCCGCAGTTGTCAGAAGTGGATCTCGCCGCGGTGATTACCTACGAACGAAATGCCTGGGGCAACAACACTGGCGACATAGTGGCGCCGATGGACATCGTCGCGATCAAGGCCGGCAAGTAGTCCGGGCTGACTTAACAGGAAGAGGATCTAGCTATGAGCGCAGTCGTCGACAGTCACGCTGCTGATCATCATCACGGGCCCAAGCCGGGCCTGATGCGTTGGGTGTTAACCACCAACCACAAGGACATCGGTTCGATGTACCTGTGGTTCAGCTTCATCATGTTCCTGTATGGCGGCTCCATGGCCATGGTGATCCGCGCCGAATTGTTCCAGCCCGGGCTGCAACTGATCGAACCGGAATTTTTCAACCAGATGACCACCATGCATGGCCTGATCATGGTCTTCGGTGCCGTCATGCCGGCCTTCGTCGGGCTGGCCAACTGGTTGATCCCGATGATGGTGGGTGCGCCGGACATGGCCCTGCCACGCATGAACAACTGGAGTTTCTGGCTGCTGCCGTTTGCCTTCAGCATGCTGATTTCCACCATGTTCATGGAGGGCGGCGGACCCAACTTCGGCTGGACATTCTACGCGCCGCTGTCGACCACCTATGCACCACCCAGTGTGACTTTCTTTATTTTTGCCGTGCACCTGATGGGGATCTCTTCCATCATGGGCTCCATCAATATCATTGCCACCATCCTGAACCTGCGCGCTCCGGGCATGACCCTGATGAAGATGCCGCTGTTCGTCTGGACCTGGCTGATCACCGCTTACCTGCTGATTGCGGTCATGCCGGTGCTGGCGGGCGCGGTCACCATGATGCTGATGGACATCCACTTCGGCACCAGTTTCTTCAAGCCCGGTGGTGGCGGTGACCCGGTACTGTTCCAGCACGTGTTCTGGTTCTTCGGTCATCCCGAGGTGTACATCATGATTCTGCCCGGCTTCGGCGTGGTGTCGCAGATCATTCCGACATTCAGCCGCAAGCCGCTGTTTGGCTACACCTCCATGGTGTATGCAACCGCGTCCATCGCGTTCCTGTCCTTTATTGTCTGGGCGCACCACATGTTCACCGTGGGCATGCCGCTGGCTGGCGAACTGTTCTTCATGTACGCGACCATGCTGATCGCGGTGCCGACCGGCGTGAAGGTATTCAACTGGGTGAGCACCATGTATCGCGGTGCGCTCAGCTTTGAAACACCGATGCTGTTTTCCATCGCGTTTATCGTGCTGTTCACGATCGGTGGGCTTTCCGGCCTGATGCTGGCCATCGCGCCATCCGACTTCCAGTACCACGATACCTACTTCGTGGTGGCGCATTTCCATTACGTGCTGATACCGGGCGCCATCTTCGCCATCATGGCCGGCGTCTATTACTGGCTGCCGAAGTGGACCGGTCACATGTATAACGTGGCGCTGTCCCGCCTGCACTTCTGGCTGTCCTTTATCGGCCTGAACGTGGCCTTTTTCCCGATGCACTTCGTTGGGCTGGCGGGCATGCCACGCCGGATTCCGGACTACGCGCTGCAGTTCGCTGACTTCAATATGGTGGCCACGGTCGGCGCGTTCCTGTTCGGCGCCACGCAGTTTATTTTCCTGATCATCGTCATCCAGTGCATACGCGGTGGCCGTCCGGTATCTGCCCAGGTCTGGGACAGCGCTGAAGGTCTGGAATGGACCCTGCCGTCGCCGGCACCATACCACACCTTCACGACCCCGCCGGAAGTGCGTTGATCATCATGCTGACCGTGAGGTTAAACTAAGCCCATGTCCGAAGTTGAAGGCAACGGCAAAACCATACGGCGGTCGCTGTTCATCGTGGTGGCCATGTTTGCTTTCGGCTTCCTGCTGGTGCCGTTGTACGATGTGTTCTGTGATCTGACCGGCATCAACGGCAAGACCTCCGGCGAACAGTACAAGCAGGCGGCTGGCGTGGTGGACGAATCCCGCACCGTGCGTCTGCAGTTTCTCGCCAGTGTGAATGCCGACATGCCGTG
>JBFJWR010000031.1:0-14837 GCA_041623535.1 Pseudomonadales bacterium | reverse complement strand
GCGGCAACGTAGGCGCCGAAAGGATCGCTGTCGAGTTGCTTGATACCCAGGGAGATGCGTTCACGTTCCGGGTCAATCGAGAGCACCACGGTTTCGATCTCGTCACCCTTCTTGAAGGCCCGAACCGCGTCTTCACCGGCTTCCTGCCAGGACAGGTCGGACAGGTGTACAAGACCGTCGATATTGCCATCGAGGCCAATGAACACGCCGAAATCGGTGATCGACTTGATGGCACCCTTGATGCGGTCGCCCTTGTTGAACTGGGTAGCAAAGTCTTCCCACGGGTTGGACTGGCACTGCTTGATGCCCAGCGAGATGCGACGACGCTCTTCGTCGATATCCAGCACCATGACGTCCACTTCGTCGCCCACCTGGACAACCTTGGAGGGGTGTACGTTCTTGTTGGTCCAGTCCATTTCTGAAACGTGAACCAGGCCCTCTACGCCCTCTTCGATCTCGGCGAAACAGCCGTAATCGGTGAGGTTGGTGACGCGGGCGACCAGGCGGGTGTTCTCCGGGTAACGACGCTTGATGTCGACCCACGGATCTTCGCCCAGTTGCTTGAGTCCCAGGGAGACCCGGTTCCGCTCGCGGTCGAAGCGCAGGACCTTGACCTTCAGTTCGTCGCCGACATTGACGATTTCGCTGGGATGCTTGATGCGCTTCCAGGCCATATCGGTAATGTGCAGCAGGCCGTCGATGCCGCCGAGATCGACGAATGCGCCGTAATCGGTGAGGTTCTTGACCACGCCATCGACTTCCACGCCTTCCTGCAGGGTTTCCAGCAGGGCTTCGCGTTCCTGGGAGTTCTCGGCCTCCAGCACGGCACGACGGGAAACCACGACGTTGTTGCGTTTCTGGTCCAGCTTGATGACCTTGAATTCGAGTTCCTTGCCTTCCAGGTGGGCCACGTCGCGTACCGGACGCACGTCGACCAGTGAGCCGGGCAGGAACGCACGAATGTTTTCGATATCGACGGTGAAACCGCCCTTGACCTTGCCGCTGAGTATGCCGGTAACCACTTCCGTGGCTTCGAAGGCCGATTCCAGGCGCCGCCATGCTTCGGCGCGCTTGGCTTTCTCGCGGGACAGGCGGGTTTCGCCGAATCCGTCTTCCACGGATTCCAGTGCCACGTCGACGATGTCACCGACCTGTACGGTGAACTCTCCGGCTTCGCTCAGAAACTGAACGCGCGGAATGATGCCTTCGGACTTGAGACCCGCATGCACGATGACCCAGTCGTCATCAAAATCTACCACCTCGCCCTTAATAATCGAGCCAGGTTTCATATCAATCTGGTTGAGGCTGTTTTCAAACAGCTCTGCGAAACTTTCTGCCATGGAATTCATACCTATGTATCCAGACGAGGACGTCCGGATTTTTCTCTCGTACCCCAGCGGGTCGAGTCTTACCAAAAAACCTGTTCGCCCGGGCGCTGGACCCGTGGATGGGAGATCAGGAACTAAAAAACTACTGCTGAATCAGACCAGTGATCTGCAACGTGCCTCTTCCAGGACCCTTTGCAGGACCTCGTCGATGCTCATTGCGCTGCTGTCGAGGATCAGGGCCCCTTCGGCAGGCTTCAGCGGTGCCACTGAACGGTTCATATCGCGATCATCGCGAGTCTGTATATCATCCAGCAGGCGCGCGAGGCTAACATCGTGGCCTTTTTCGCGCAACTGTTCGTAGCGTCGGCGAGCGCGCTCTTCGGCACTCGCATCCAGGTAAATCTTGAGCCCGGCCTCGGGAAATACCACGGTGCCCATATCACGGCCGTCGGCGACCAGCCCCGGCGGTTCACAGAACTGCCGCTGACGTTCGAGCAGGGCGCTGCGCACCTCGGTATAGGCGGCCAGCAGGGAGGCATTCGCCCCGACTTCCTCGGTACGGATCTCGTGGGTTACGTTCTCGCCTTCCAGCATGATATCCGGCATGGATTCCGGCGAAGTGGGCAGAAACTGTACATCCATGTGGCCGGCCAGCACTTCCAGACCGGCAGAATTCTGCAGGTCGACCCCGTGGCGCACGGCGGCCAGTGCCAGCAGGCGGTAGAGGGCGCCGCTGTCGAGCAGGTGCCAGTGCAGCTCCGAGGCAACCAGCTGGGCAATCGTGCCCTTCCCCGACCCACCCGGGCCATCTATCGTAATTACCGGTGCCTGCAACTCGCTCAACTGCCTTCCTCCATGCCGATGTGCATCCCTGCCTGGTTGGCCAGACTGACGAACCCGGGAAACGAGGTCGCCACGTTAGCACAATTCTCAATGATGACCGGACCCCGGGCCCGCAGTCCCGCCACGGCAAAGGCCATGGCAATCCGATGGTCGCCGTGACTGATCACCGTGCCGGCGCCAATCGGGCCGCCACGAATCAGGATGCCGTCCGGTCGTGGTTCTGCAGTCACACCCAGGATCTGCAGGCCATCAGCCATCACCTGTATACGGTCACTTTCCTTGACCCGGAGTTCCTCGGCGCCGGTCAGCAGGGTCTCGCCCTGCGCACAGGCGGCCGCCACGAACAGCACCGGAAACTCGTCGATCGCCAGTGGCACCAGTTCCTGCGGAATCTCGATGCCATGCAAAGGTGCATGGCGCACACGCAGATCAGCCACCGGCTCACCGCCTGCAAGGCGTTCATTCTGCAAGGTGATGCTGGCCCCCATGAGCCGCAGAATATCGATCACACCAGTGCGGGTCGGGTTCACACCCACCCCGGTCAACAGCAGATCGGAACCATCCTGGATGCTGGCCGCAACCAGGAAGAACGCAGCGGAAGAAATATCTGCCGGCACCTCGATATGTTGCGCGCGCAAGGTGGCACCACCGCGCACCGTGACCGTGCTGCCGGAGCGCTCCACCGGCCAGCCAAAGGCCTGCAACATGCGCTCGGTATGATCGCGCGTCGGAGCCGGCTCGGTGATCCGCGTTTCGCCGTCTGCGTAGAGACCGGCCAGTATCAGGGCCGATTTGACCTGTGCACTGGCAACCGGCAGCGCGTACTCAATACCATGCAGCGGATGATTGCCCTGCACGCGTACCGGCGGACAGCCGTTCTCGGCGGTCAGCAGGCTGGCGCCCATGCGACCGAGCGGCTCGGTGACCCGGCGCATCGGTCGCCGCGCCAGCGACTCGTCGCCGCTCATTTCCACGTCAAACTTCTGCCCGGCGAGCAGGCCGGCCAGCAGGCGTATGGAAGTGCCGGAATTACCCACGTAAATCGGGGCGCGCGGTGGTCGCAGGCCATGCAGCCCGACGCCGTGAATGCGCACCCGCCCCTGGTTCGGGCCTTCAATCACCACGCCCATTTCGCGAAAGGCCTGCAGCGTGGCGAGTGCATCTTCCCCCTCGAGAAAACCCTCCACTTCGGTGATGCCTTCGGCAATCGAGCCGAGCATGATGGAGCGATGGGACACGGACTTGTCACCGGGCACACGCAGGCTGCCGGCGAGCGGCTTGCCGGCGCTGGAAATAAAAGTCACGCCGGGTGGTTCGGCATTCTCGCGTTCTTCCAGCAGGCGCAGAAAATATTCACGGGAGGCACGCGCGCGGGTCAGCACGCGCAGGACTTCATCGCCGTCATTGCCGTCTATCGCGTCACGCAGATTCTGCAGCCGCGCCATGAACTGATCCAGCCCGGCCAGCACTGCCGGCCGGTTACTGCGAAAAATGTCGTGCCACATCAGCGGGTCACTGGAGGCAATACGGGTAAAATCACGGAAGCCGCCTGCCGCGTAACGGAAAATTTCGCGATTATCTTTTTCGCCCGCCAGCGCGTCGACCAGTGCATACGCCAGCAGGTGCGGCAGGTGGCTGGTCAGTGCCAGCACCTCGTCATGGTGTCCGGCTTCCATCTCCAGCACCTCGCTGCCGAGTCCGCGCCAGAAATCACAGACCGCCTGCAATGCCTCGCGCTGCTGCCCGGCCGTTGGCGTGACAATCACCTTGTGACCGGCAAACAGGTCAGCACGCGCCGCGTCCAGCCCGCTTTGCTCGGAACCGGCAATCGGATGCGCCGCGACAAAACGGGCAGCCTGCCCGGGTGACAGGCTTTCGCCGACTGCCAGCAATACGGACTGCTTGGCGCTGCCGGTATCTGTCAGCAGGGCACCCTCGCGCAGCGCCGGCGCCAGTTCCGCAAGCACGGCCGGCACCGCCAGCAGCGGAACGGCCAGCACCACGAGGTCGGCTTCAGCACCCAGCGCGGCCACACTTTCGCACGCCGCATCAATCACGCCGCTTTGCTGCGCCGCCAATGGCACGGCGACGTCGAGATCAAAACCGACGATCCGATCACAGCTGCCGGCGCTGCGCGCGGCGCGACAGACTGAACCGCCCATCAGTCCGAGACCGATCACGCCCAGCGTGGGCACGCGCGCGGTCATGCGGAAAGCACCTTCTGCAGAGCCTGCAGGAAGCGCCGGTTTTCGGTTTCGGTTCCCACGGTGACGCGCAGGTGATCCGGCATGCCGTAATTGGCGACCGGCCGCACGATGACGCCCTCGTGCAACAACTGCTGGTACAGCGGCATTCCTTCGCGACCCACGTGTACGGCCAGGAAATTGCCTGCCGTGGGCACCCAATCCAATCCGAGCTCACGACAGCCTGCCTGCAACTGCTGCAGGCCCTCGCGATTGACGCGGATGCTCTGCTCCAGGAACTCGTGATCGTCCAGCACGGCTTCGGCCGCTGCCAGCGCCAGCGCATTGGCATTGAACGGCTGACGAACGCGGTTCAATGCATCGGCGATTTGCGGATTGCTGATGCCGTAGCCGATGCGCAGCGCGGCCAGGCCCCAGGCCTTGGAAAAGGTGCGGGTGACCACCAGGTTCGGATAGGCAGACAACAACGTGGTGCCATCGGGGTATTCGTCTTCCTGCACGTACTCGAAATAGGCTTCGTCCAGCACCACGATGACGTCGCCAGGAACGGTATCCAGCAACTGTTCGAGATCGGCGCGGGTGATCCAGGTGCCGGTGGGGTTATTCGGATTGGCAACAAACATCACGCGGGTACGTGGCGTCACCGCGGCGGCCATGGCTACCAGGTCATGCCCCCAGTCGCGGGCCGGCACCACCACCGGGGTTGCGCCCGTGGCCAGCGTGACCAGCGGATACACGGCGAATGCATGCGCCGAAAAAACACACTCCGCATCACGGCCCAGGTAGGCGCGTGCCAGCAGTTCCAGCACATCGTTGGAGCCATTCCCGAGTGTCAGTTGCGCGACATCCACACCGAGTCGTGCGGCAAGCGCATTCTTCAACCGGAAACCACTGCCGTCCGGATACCGTGCCAGTTGGGCGCCGGCGTCAGCAATCGCGGCCAGGGCACGGCGACTGGGTGGCAGCGGATTTTCATTGCTGGCCAGTTTCACGATGCCGCGGATGCCCAGTTCCCGCTCCAGTTCTTCAACCGGCTTGCCGGGTTGATAGGGACTGAGCTTCTGAACGCCGGGTTGTGCGAGGGCGAGAAAATCACAGGACATGCATGCACCCCGTCGCCCGTCGGGCGCTGGCCCGATCTGCCGAATAATTACCCTGCATCATCCCGTCAGATCACTGCGCGGGGATAGGAGCCAAGATTCTTGACGCCGGTCGACAATGCATCAATTTCGGCCAGCATCGTCTGTACGTGTTCGTCCTGCTGGTGGCCCTCGAAATCAATGAAAAACACGTAAGACCACGTACCCGAGGGTGAAGGCCGGGTTTCCAGGCGCGTCATGCTGATTGCGGCCCGGCGGAAGGGTTCCAGCAGTTCATGCAGTGCACCCGGCTTGTTGCGCACTGACACGATAATGGAGGTCTTGTCGTCACCACTGGGTGGCACGGCATCCCGGCCGATCACCAGGAAGCGGGTGGTGTTATCCGGCCGGTCTTCGATTTTCTCGGCCAGCCTCTCCAGCCCGTACTGCTCCGCTGCGAGATCACCCGCGATGGCGGCGGCATGCCACTCGGTCTGCATGCGACGGGCGGCATCGGCATTGCTGTTGACGGACACCCGTTCCACGCGCGGCCAGTGACTGTCGAGCCATTGCCGGCACTGGGCGAATGACTGCTGGTGCGAGTAGATGCGGGAGATCGAATCCGGCTTGGTGCCCGGCTTGATCAGCAGGTGATGATGGATGCGCAATTCCACTTCGCCGCAGATCACCAGCGAGTTGGAGCCCATGAAGCAATCCAGGGTGTGATTGACCATGCCCTCGGTGGAGTTCTCAACCGGCACCACGCCGTAGTTGGCCGCACCTGCCACCACTTCCCGGAACACCTCGTCGATGGTCGGCAGGTCCGTGCAGGTGACCGCATTGCCAAAATGCTTGAGCGCGGCAGCCTGCGTAAACGTACCGGCCGGCCCCAGGTAGGCAATGTTAAGGGGCTTTTCCAGCGCGAGACAGGTGGACATGATCTCGCGAAACAGGCGCAGCATGTCTTCTTCGGCGACCGGGCCACCAGCCTGGCGTTCCCGAATCGCGCGCAGCACCTGTGCCTCGCGTTCCGGGCGGTAGTAATTCGCGGCATCGGGCAGGTCTGCCTGTTGCTCGCGCTTGATGCCGGCAATGGTCTGCGCGCAACCGGCCCGTTCATTGACCAGTTCCTGGATTTGCCGGTCGATGGCGTCAATCCGTGCGCGCTGTACTTCCAGATCCTTGTCGTTACCGCTCATACCTGCTCCGAGTCAGCTCCGGGTTCGTTCAAATTCCCGGAGGAATTCAACCAGCGCATCCACCGCCGCTTCCGGTACTGCATTATAAAGGCTAGCCCGCATCCCGCCGACCGCCCGATGCCCTTTCAGGAACAAAAGTCCTGCCGAGGTCGATTCTTCGAGAAACCGGCTGTTTAATTTTTCATCACCCAGGAAGAACGGCACGTTCATGCGCGAACGGCACTCCGGTGCCACGCGGTTGGTATAGAGGTCGCTTTCGTCCAGGCAGGCATACAGTTTCGCCGCCTTGCGCGCGTTCAGCGCGGCCATGGCGGTGAGGCCGCCCTGCTCCAGCAGCCACTCGAAAACCAGGCCGGCAAGATACCAGGCAAATGTCGGCGGCGTGTTGTACATGGAACCGCTCTCAGCGTTCGCCGCATAGTCATACAGGATCGGGGTCTTTGCCTGCGCCCGGCCCAGCAGATCGCGCCGCACGATGACCACGCTGATACCCGCCGGACCGATATTCTTCTGCGCGCCCGCGTAAATCACGCCGAAACGACGGACATCGAGTGGTTGCGAAAGGATGGCCGAAGAATAATCCGCCACCAGCGGGACGCTGCCGGTATCCGGTATGAAGGGAAATTCCACGCCATGTATCGTTTCGTTGGGCGTGTAATGGACATAGGCCGCATACGGATCGAATATTCCGGGCGGGCAATCCGGCACCGCGCAATAGCCACCCGCCCCGCTGCTCGCTGCCACCCGCACGTTGGCGAAACGCCGTCCTTCGGCAATCGCCTTGCACGACCAGTGCCCGGTATCGAGGTAATCAGCATCGCCGGTATCACTGGCCAGGTTCAGCGGCACCATGGAAAACTGGGCGGTCGCGCCGCCGGTCATAAACAATACGGCGTATTCAGGCGGAATATCGAGCAGGGTACGCAGATCGGCTTCGGCTTTCTCTGCCAACTCCATGTAGGCAGGGTTCCGGTGGCTGATCTCCATCACCGAACAACCCATGCCGCGCCAATCAAGGAGTTCGTCCCGCGCACGCTCCAGCACGGCGGCGGGAAGCGTGGCCGGGCCACCACAGAAATTGAAATTACGCATGGGAGCTACGGCTCAGTCGGTCGCGGGGGTGCTTTCTTCCGTATCGGTTCCGGCTTCTTCATCGGAACTGCCTTCCGGCTCGTTGATACTCTCGACACCGACCAGCTTTTCACCGGTGCCCAGGCGGATCAGGGTGACACCCTGCGTATCGCGTCCCAGCACCGACACTTCCGACACCGAGGAGCGCACCAGCGTGCCCTGGTCCGTGATGAGCATGAAGTCATCATCGGGCAGCACCGGCACGGCGCCGACCACGGGACCGTTGCGATCATTGACCTTCATGGCCCGCACACCCAGTCCGCCACGCCCGATCAGGCGATAATCCGGCACCCGGGTCCGCTTGCCATAGCCTTTCTCGCTGGCAATCAGGATCTGTTCGTCTTCCTGCGGCACGATCAGGGAAATCACCCGTGCATCGCCGCGCAGATTGATACCACGGACACCCGTGGAATCACGCCCCATGGCACGCACATCGGATTCCTTGAAGCGTATCGCCTGGCCGTTGCTGGCGAACAGCATGACGTCGCAGCGACCGTTGGTAATCATCGCGCCAATCAGGCGATCATCGGAATCTTCCCGGAACCGCACCGCGCGCAAACCGACACTGCGCGGACGCGAGAAGGCTTCCAGCGGGGTTTTCTTCACGGTGCCCTGTTCGGTAGCCATGAGGATGAAATGACCCGCGGTGTACTCTTCGACCGGCAGGATTGCGGTAATCCATTCGCCCTCTTCCAGCGGCAGCAGGTTGACCAGCGGCCGGCCACGTGAGCCACGTCCCGCAACCGGAATCTGGAAAACGCGCAGCCAGTAGACCTTGCCGACATTGCTGAAACAAAGAATGGTCGCGTGCGTGCTGGCGACCAGCAGGTGTTCGATGGTGTCTTCTTCCTTGACCGCGGAAGCAGACTTGCCACGGCCGCCACGGCGCTGCGCCTGGTAGACGGTCAGTGGCTGGGTCTTGGCGTAGCCGCCACGCGAAACCGTGACCACCATGTCCTGCTCTTCGATCAGGTCTTCGACACAGAGATCTGCCTGCGACTGGATGATCTCGGTACGCCGTTCATCGCCATACTGCTCGCGAATTTCCTCGAGTTCTTCCTGGATGACCTCCATGAGGCGACCCGGGTCGGCGAGTATGCGGCCGAGTTCCACGATGCGGTCGAGCACTTCGCGGTACTCTTCCAGCAGTTTTTCGTGCTCCAGGCCGGTCAGTTTCTGCAGTTTCAGGTCGAGGATGGCCTGCGCCTGGCGCTCGGTCAGGCGATACTGGCCATCGTCGCGCAGCCCGAAATCGCCTTCCACTTTGTCGGGCCGGCAGGAACTGGCTCCGGCACGCTCGAGCATCTCCAGCACTGCGCCCGGCGCCCATGCCGCGGCAACCAGTTTGTTCCGGGCGTCCTGCGCATTGCTGGACTGCTTGATCAGCGCGATCACCGGATCAATATTGACCAGCGCGATGGCCAGTCCTTCCAGTACGTGACCGCGTTCCCGCGCCTTGCGCAGTTCATAAATCGTTCGACGGGTGACGACTTCACGCCGGTGCTTGATAAACGCCGACAGGATGGTGTGCAGGTCCAGGCATTTCGGCTGGCCATCATCCAGTGCGACCTGGTTGATGCCGAACACCACCTGCATCTGGGTGAGCTTGTAAAGGTTGTTCAGGACCACTTCGCCACTGGCGTCGCGGCGGATTTCAATCACCACCCGCAAACCGTCTTTATCGGACTCGTCACGAAGGTCGGAAATGCCCTCAAGGCGTTTCTCTTTCACCAGTTCGGCAATGTTGATGATCATCCGTGCCTTGTTCACCTGGTACGGAATCTCGTGGACGATGATGCGTTCGCGCTTGGTCTTCGCGTCGATTTCAACTTCGGCGCGGGCCCGGATCAGGATACGGCCGCGACCGGTACGGTAGGCCTGCACGATGCCGGCGCGGCCATTGATAATGGCGCCGGTCGGAAAATCCGGGCCGGGAATGTGTTCCATCAGTTCGTCGATGGTGAGATCCGGGTTGGCGATCAGCGCCAGGCAGGCGGTTACCACTTCACGCAGGTTGTGGGGCGGCATATTGGTCGCCATGCCCACCGCGATACCCGAGGAACCATTCACCATCAGGTTCGGAATACGGGCCGGCAGTACCGAGGGCTCGTGCTCGGATTCGTCGTAGTTGGGCACGAAATCGACAGTTTCCTTGTCGATATCCGCCAGCATTTCGTGGGCGATCCGCGCCATGCGGATTTCCGTGTAGCGCATCTGCGCCGCCCGGTCGCCGTCGACAGAACCAAAGTTACCCTGGCCGTCGATCAGTGGGTAACGCAGCGAGAACGACTGCGCCATGCGCACAATGGTGTCATAGACCGCGGAATCACCGTGCGGGTGATATTTACCGATGACATCACCGACCACGCGGGCTGATTTCTTGTGTGGTTTGTTCCAGTCGTTGTTCAGTACGCTCATGGCGAACAGAACCCGACGGTGCACCGGTTTCAGGCCATCCCGCACATCCGGCAGGGCCCGGCCAACGATGACGCTCATGGCATAGTCGAGGTACGACTGCTTGAGCTCGTCCTCAATATTGACGGGTACTATTTCCCGGGCGAGATCTGACATGCAATCCCTGTTGTCATGGTGAGTTCCGAAGGGGTGCCACCTGGGCAATCCGGCTCGCTGAGGAGGCCCCTTGCAAGCCGCGAATGATACCACGAAAGCGACAAAAAGAAGTCCGCACACGCCACGGATCGGCCAGCCCGGCGGAGAAATCCTCGACGCGACGCAGGATGGCGAGAATAATGGCCGCTGACCCTGAGCCGTACCGGGATACCAGCCCTTGCAAACCAGCCCGCCAACTCGCCGCAAACACTGCGATCTGCTCATCCGGCCACGCTGGATGCTGACCCTCGCCGACGCCGGGGGTGCCCGCGAGGGCATGGCGCTGGCGTTGCGAAACGGAACCATCGCCGGCGTGTTTCCGGCCACCGAGGCGGATCACTGGCAGGCCGCCGACACACTGGTGCTGGATGAACACCTGCTGCTGCCCGGCCTGATCAACATGCATGGCCATGCAGCCATGTCCCTGCTGCGGGGCATCGCCGATGACCGTCCGTTGCAGACCTGGCTGCAGGACCACATCTGGCCCAGTGAGAGCCGCCATGTGGACGCGGGATTCGTGCGCGACGGCAGTCGCCTGGCCATGGCCGAGATGATCCGCACCGGCACCACCATGTTCAGCGACATGTACTACTTCCCCGAGATCACCGCCGAGGAGGCGCGCGCCGCCGGGATGCGCACGCAGGTCTGCTTTCCGGTGCTGGAGTTCCCCACCGCCTGGGGACGCGGCCCGGATGAGTACCTGGAAAAAGGCCTGGCCCTGTGCGACCAGTGGCGTGACAGCGACCTCGTGCATGTCGCCTTTGGCCCGCACGCACCGTATACAGTTTCCCGGGAGACACTGGAGCGCATCGCCCGCCTCTCCCGCGAGATCGACCGGCCGGTGCACATGCATCTGCATGAAACCCGCCAGGAAGTGACGGACTTCGAAACCGAACACGGACTGCGTCCGCTGGCGCTGCTGGAACAGATCGGCCTGCTCGACGACCGCCTGCAGGCAGTCCACATGGTGGCGCTGGATACCAGCGACCTGGACCGCCTCACCGACTCCGGCACCCACGTGGTGCATTGCCCGGAATCCAACCTCAAGCTGGGCAGCGGTTTCTGCCCCGTGCATGCGCTGCGCCAGCGCGGGCTGAATGTAACGCTGGGTACTGACGGTGCAGCCAGCAACAACGATCTCGATCTGCCCGGCGAAATGCGCTCGGCCGCCCTGCTGGCGAAAGGCCTGGAACAGGATGCGACCGTGCTGTCCGCACTGGAAACCGTGCGCATGGTCACCGTCGATGCCGCCCGCGCGCTGGGCCTGGCAGACCAACTGGGCACGCTCGCTCCCCGCAAATGGGCAGACCTGATCGCGGTGCGCATGGACAGCCCGGCAGCCACGCCGGTCTATGATCCGGTAGCCCAACTGGTCTACTCCAGCGGACCGCAAGTGACCCACGCCTGGTGCAACGGTAAACTGTTACTCGATGACGGCAGGCTCACCACGCTGCCGGAAGCCACTGTAATTTCACGGGCACGTGCCTGGGGCGAGCGCATCGCCGCGGCCCGCGCCCCCAATGAGACCGGAACCCCCGTATGAACGCGCAGCCCGAACCGGCCAACGTCCACCCCGGAGAAATCCATCGCTTCAACCAGCTGGCCCACAAGTGGTGGGATCCGAATGGCGAGTTCCGGCCCCTGCACGAGATCAATCCGTTGCGTCTCAATTACATTGAGGAACGCGCCCCGCTCTACGGGCTGAACGTGCTCGATGTCGGGTGCGGCGGCGGCATACTCAGCGAGGGCATGGCATTCCGGGGCGCCAGGGTCACCGGCATAGACCTCGCTGCCGACGCACTGCAGGTCGCCCGCGATCACGCCGCCCAATGGGAGCAGGAAGTCGATTACCGGGAAATCCCGGTGGAAACACTGGCCGCCGAACAACCCGGTGAATGGGACGTGGTCACCTGCCTGGAAATGCTCGAACACGTGCCCGACCCGGCAGCCGTGATCCGCGCCTGCGCGACCCTGGTGCGCCCGGGTGGCCACCTGTTCTTCTCCACCATCAACCGCAATCCCAAGTCTTTCCTGCTGGCCATTGTCGGCGCGGAATACCTGCTCAACCTGATCCCGCGGGGAACCCACGCGTACGAGCAGTTTATCCGGCCCTCGGAACTGGGCAGCTGGATCCGCGAGGCGGGACTGGTCATGCATGACCTGACCGGCATGACCTACAACCCGCTCACCGGGCGCTATCGTCTCGACCGCGACACCGACGTCAATTACCTCGTCCACGCCAGCCGGCCAGCCTGACGTCATGCGCAGGGTGCCGGTTCCGCCGGGTGCATTGCTGTTTGACCTCGACGGCACACTGGCAGACACGGCCCCCGAATTCGAACGCATCGTGAATGCCATGCGCACTGCACGGGGCCAGGCCCCGGTCACGGACAGGTTCCGCACGGCAGTCTCCGGCGGCGCGCGCAGCATGCTGCTGGAAACATTCGGGCACGAACTCCCTGCGGCCCGCTTCGATGCACTGATCGCCGAGTTCCTCGAACGCTACCGCGCCGACCTCGGCAGCCATACCCGGCTGTTTCCGGGCATGCACGCATTGCTGAAACAATGCGCCAGCGCCGGCATTCCCTGGGGTGTGGTGACCAACAAGCCGGAGCGCTTCAGCATCCCGTTACTGGAAACCCTGGGCATCGCCGATGCGTGTGCCTGCTGCATCTGCCCGGAACAGGTCACTGTCCGCAAACCCGACCCGGAGGGGCTGCACCTGGCCTGCAGGCAACTGAAATGCCGCCCCGAAGATTCCGTCTATGTCGGTGACCACGTGCGCGACATCGAAGCCGGCCGCAACGCCGGGCTGTTTACCATCGCGGTCCGCTACGGCTACATCCCGCATGGCGAACGTGTCGAAGACTGGCATGCCGACCGGGCGGTCGACACGGCTTCCGACATTGGCAGACTGATTTTCCCGCCGGAGACGACCCATGTTTGACTACCAGCCACCCGCAGACCTGCTCGCCGGGCGCACCATTCTGATCACCGGCGCCGGCGGCGGCATCGGGCAGGCCGCGGCGCTGTCCTGTGCCGCGCATGGCGCCAGCGTCGTGCTGCTGGGACGCAACAGCGAAAAGCTTGAGCAGGTCTATGACGCCATCGAAGCCGCTGGCGGGCCCCGGCCGGCGATGTGCGCCCTGGACCTGGAGAGTGCGGGAACCGGGCAGTACACGGAACTCGCGGACATGATCGAGAGCGAGTTCGGCGCTTTGCATGGCCTTTTGCACAACGCTGCATTGCTGGGAAACCTCTCGCCGATCGAAACCCATGACGTGGCCAGCTGGCAACGGGTGATGCAGGTCAACGTCACCGCGCAGTTCTGCCTGACGCGATCCCTGGTGCCATTGCTGGCCGCTGGCCGCGATGCCTCCGTGGTGTTCACATCCAGCAGCGTCGGCCGCAGGGGCCGGGCGCACTGGGGCGCTTATGCAGTTTCCAAGTTTGCGACCGAGGGGCTGATGCAGGTGCTCGCCGACGAGGTCTATGATCTGCACGGCATACGCTGCAACAGCCTGAATCCGGGTGCGACCCGCACCAATATGCGGGCGCACGCCTACCCCGGTGAAAATCCGGACAACAACCCCACCCCCGCGGAAATCATGCCGGCCTACCTGTTCCTGCTGGGCAGCGAAAGCCGGCACGTGAATGGCCAGGCCCTGAACGCCCGGGAAGGCGCCCCGCAGGACTACCCGGCCTGACGACCCGGCCACCCGGCCCCGGGTCGCCGGCAATTCCCTGCCGCCCCCGGCACCATCCGGGCCGGTCGTGACGTTTTTCTGGCAGTTTGTGCGCCAGATTTTTGCCTACACCCTGCGCCGCGCCCAGAACAAGCCCTATCACGTTGTTTTTTATTTGTTTTATTTATTACAAACCCAGTTGGCACGGTAATCGCTAGTAATCCGCACAGAACTTACATTGCGGAGCCCAGACCACCATGACCACGCAGGAACAACCAAAATTCGACGCCGCTGCCACTACATCTGATGCCAGCCTGGTCAGTGGACTGCCGTTGGTCCGCCAGCGACTGATGTGCTGCGGCGACCTGCAGGAATTGCTGGCCACCCTCTACACGATCACGCACGAACAGATTGGCATTGACGGCATGGCCTATCAGCACGAAGAAGCCCATTTCGAGTGGCAAACCGGCCTGCCCGGCACGCACACTGCCGAATACACGCTGAATACTTCAAATGGCTGCTACGGAACACTGCGCATGAGTCGCAGTTTTGAACGCTTTGCCGAGGCCGAACTGGCGCGCTTCGAGAAAATACTCGCGACCGCCCTGAGTTCCCTGCAATACCAGTGGATCCAGGAACGTGCCCGACTGGCGCCGCGCGTGAGCACCCAGTTCAGCGCGCCGGAAGATACGCTGCTGAGTTGCCTGCAGGCCCACTGCGAGGCGTCGCACAAGGTAACTGCACCGGTTGCACTGGT
>JBFJWR010000030.1:0-15003 GCA_041623535.1 Pseudomonadales bacterium | reverse complement strand
ATCGAGTCTGATGTGGCGCATGCGCAGGAACACAGCCTGGAGGTGCACCTGCCGTTCCTGCAGCAGGTACTGGGCGAGTTCACGCTGGTGCCACTGGTTGCCGGCCAGGCCACTGCAGACCAGGTCTGCGAGGTGCTGGAGCTGTTTTACGACGACCCGGAAACCGGCATCCTGATTTCCACGGACCTGTCGCATTTCCACCCCTATGCCGAAGCGCAGCGCATCGACGGCAATACCACGCAACGCATACAGAATCTTTGTACCGACCTGCGCGGCGGCGAAGCCTGCGGACACATCCCGGTAAACGGCGCCCTGCAGTTTGCGCGTCAGACCGGCCTGCAGGTGCGGACCCTGGATGTGCGCAATTCAGGAGATACTGCGGGCCGCAACATGCGGGACCGCGTGGTCGGGTACGGCGCTTATGTCCTGCACTGAACATGCAGACCAGTTAATGGAAATCGCGCGCGCCAGCATCGCGCATGGAATCGTGCAGGGTGCATCCCTGCTTCCCGAACTTTCATCGCTGCCCGATGAACTGCGGCAAACCCGTGCCTCGTTTGTCACCCTGCTGAAAAGCGGCAGGCTGCGCGGTTGTATCGGCACGCTGCAGGCGCATCGGCCACTGGGCACTGACGTGGCGGAAAATGCCTGGTCGGCGGCATTCCGCGATCCGCGTTTTCCGGCCCTGCGGGACGCCGAGCTGGCCGAGGTTTCCATCGAACTGTCGTTGCTGACGCCACCAGCACCCCTGTCAGTCACATCCGAGGCAGACCTGCTGGAAAAACTGCGGCCCGGTATCGATGGCCTGATTCTGCAGGACGCAAACCGCCGGGCGACGTTTCTGCCAGCCGTATGGGAGCAATTAAGTGAACCACGGGATTTCGTGAAGCATTTGAAGATCAAGGCGGGACTACACCCCGATCACTGGTCAGAGCGAATGGTGGTGCAAACCTACACGGCGGAAAAAATCCGCGAATAGCAGGGCCTTTACCAGAGAAACAAACCTTACTTGCGTATTGCAACGCTCAGGAGCTTGGCACCCACGGCGAGATGGGCACGCCGTACATTTGCCTCGCTGATCTCAAAGCGAACCCGGTCATCGACGGTGACAAAACGCATGACGCCGCCCCTGGCGAGGAACTCGTCCCCTTCACCGATCGTCAGCGAACCGCTACGGGTCAGCTTGGACAGTGCCGCGTAATCCGCCTCCCGGTTGCCGAGATTCACGAAGGTCAGCTGACAGTGGGCTGCAGCATCCACGGTACCGTGCCGCTGAACATCGATGTCGCCACTGGGCGTCGGCTTGCCGGCCAATGCATCCAGCGCCTTGCCGAACGGGTCCTGCCCGAGTACGCAGATGAAAAACTTGCCATTGCCGGCCAGCGCAGACTCGGGCCAGGTGATGAACTTGGTGAAGTGATACAGGTACGAAGCCTTGAGCTGGTATTCCGCTGAAGGCGCAGCCTGCAGGATCGAGGGCACCAGCAGGATGGCAAGCAGCAGGCGCGGCATGATTCGATTTGATGAGGGATTCAGCATATCGTCCCCCTAGAACTTCCAGGTCACGGTGCCGTGCACCGAGCGCTGGACTTCGCTGCGCAGCCCCGAGGCTGGAGTTAATACTTCCGGATGATGATCATCGAGCAGATTGCGCCCAGCAAGTGCAAAGCTGACATCGTCAGTCAGTCTGAAGGTTAAACCGAGATCCAACTCCACATAGGACGGAACGGAGGTCCCGGCACCAGTGCCATAAATATCGTCCTTGTAACGCAGTGTTGCATCAAATTCCGTGTTTTCATTTACCTGCATTCTGGAATACACGGTGGCACGGTTGGCAGGGTCACTATGCGCGGCAGAGTTTGCTGCACCGGCGGTATTCTTGCCCGACTTGTCGCCCAGTCTTTGCTGCAACCACGTGTAGGTGAAATCAACCATCCACCAGTCCCGTGGTTGCCAGCGGGAACTCAACTCCAGGCCCCAGGTTTTCCCTTTCCCTGAGTTATCAATGGGATTGGTGAAAAAGATAAGCTCGTCATAATCATGAAGGAAAGTTGCCATATCCAGGCTTAGGTTCTTTGCCAGTTTAGTGCGGTAACCCAGTTCATATGCAATAAGCACCTCGGCGCCGAGCGTCTTGTCTCCAAAACCCAGGAACGTCAGATCAGACTCCAATCGGGTTGGCACCCTCACCGCCCGTGATATCGCACCCCATGCGGTAGCGGTGTCATCAAACCGATAACTGAAACGCGCATTCGGTTGAACTTCCCCACCGCTGTAGTCGTTCTCCTCGACCTTTGTGCCCAGAACCACCTTCAGTTTTTCAGTTAACGAAATTTCATCCTGAATCATGAAACTCAACGTTGTATCTTCCCTTTCCTCGGGCTCATGGGTAAGAACTGTTGCCTGAATATCATCCGCTACGAAACGGTAACCCAACCCCCAGATGAGATCATGCATCCCTTCCGGGTCATAGTGATATCGAAACTCGAAATCCAGCGTATCCCGCTGTTCTTCGAAAGAGCCAGTCGCCGGCGAGGTACTGTCCAACTGGGTATAGTCCCAGTACATCTGCAAGAAATAATCGGACTGGTCCGTCAGCTTTCGCGTTGTCTCGTAGCGCAAGTTGTTGCCGTAATAATGCGTTGGAAGCATGCCCCTGGGAGATTCCTGCATGGTTCGCTTGTAAGAGTCCCCCTGCAATACGTGCGACGACCCGGACGCTTCGAAATCAATCCGAAAACCGCCCTGATTGGAAACCCAGTTATCGGTAGCGCCGGCATTGCGGCGAAACGAACGACCACCGTCAAGATGCTTGGCATAGATACGAAAATGCCCCGCATCGCCCAGGGCGCCGCCATGACGAAACACGGCATCGTTGTGTAAATCTGTGCCAACACCGCCAACCAGCATACTTCCCTGCGTGTCTTTCGCGCTCTTGGAGATAATATTGATTACCCCGTTCACCGCGTTAGCGCCCCAGAGCGTGCCACCCGGCCCACGGATAATTTCGATGCGGTCGATATCTTCCAGAACGACGTCCTGCGCTTCCCAGATCACCCCGCCAAACAGTGGGTTATAAACAATCCGTCCATCCACCAAGATCAGCAACTTGTTGGAAAATGCCCCTGAAGTGCCGCGCACGTTGACGTTGTATCCCGACGAGTCGCTCCGTGATACCTGTACACCCGGGACCAAACGCAAAGCATCCGGAATGGATTTCACATGCGCACGCCGGATATCCTCATTCGTCAGCACGAAAACCGCCGCGGCTGCATCCTGCAGGCGCTCGGCTTTCTTGGATACGGAGGTGATGGTGGTGTTGATCAGGGCGTCAAAATCGAGTTCGGTGGGGTCAAAGAGTAATTCGTCTGAAGCCATTGCAATGGGAGCAAACCCCAATGCCACTGCCATGCCCAACTTTGTGATCCGGCTCATTGCGACCCTCCGTGGAACGAACCATTTTTCTGATTTGTAAAATATAGGCCATATTCCGGAATTCGGCACTCAACGTTCCATTTGTGGATTGAATATTCACCTTGCAGGCGATGCCGCAACCGGGCCAGGGTTCCCTGCTGAGGGGATACGAACAGGCCGTCCGCCCGACGGGATGGGCGGTCTGGCTGATCACAGGCGATCAGCTGGCCCACTCGCGTCACTGGCTGATCAGGTGAGTTTCACCTGGTGAATCTTTCCCGGCTCATCACTGCTGTCATAGACAGAGCGCGTACGACCGCTCTCGAAGGGACTGACCCAGGTGGAGTCCTCGCCGCGGAAATCGGCTTCGGGATGCTCACGCTGCATCATGCTGCGGACTTTTTCTTCCTGGTTTTTGCGAATATCGACCATCAGCAGGTAGTCACCGGCCTCTATGACGTCATGAAAACGGGAGATCTTGTAGCTCTCATGGGACAGGCCCACCAGGCCGCCCACCCAGGCCCCGAAGAAGCCGCACAGGCCGGTCGGCAGCGGCAGGAACCAGAACCCGAAAATTTCCCCGATCGGCGTCGACAATACCGCAAACAGGCCGACCAGCAGGCCCAGGCTGGCCCCGATGACCGCACCACGCTCGCCCGTGTGCAGAATATCGAAACGATGCCAGGGGGCTGCCAGGTGCACACGGTGCTTCTGCAGTCCGGCTTCATTTTTGCTGATCACGTGAAAGTGCCAGTCAGTGACGCCCTCGCGATGCAGGTCATCCGCAACACGTTCTGTACTCTCGACATTCTTGGTCTGGTAATACAGTCGTTTCATGACAGGCCTCCCCGGCCGCTGGAATCCCCTGTTCAGTATGTGCTTAGAACCACAATCCAGCCGGATCTGTTCAGATCAATTGGGAGTAAAAGCCGTTTTCTTATGCTTTTCAGAAATTCAGCAGAAATTCACAGGGTGCTGACTGTTCCGGGAAGAGGCCTCAATGACCGGGAAAGGCTTCTGCGCCGGGGCGAAAACGAAACACCTGGTACGGTGCATGCCGGGCCACCGAGGAAGGCGGCAGGCCGATCACCTGGTGCAGTGCACTGCAGGTGAAATACAGCCAGCCATCGGGGCCGAAACTGAAGCCATCCGGCCAGCGGATGCGTGGATCCCGCAACAGGGTTTGCAGCGACCGATCCGGGGCCAGGCGCACAATGGCGGAATGTTCCAGGTCCGAGATGTACACGTTGCCGGCATCGTCGGTCGTAATGCCGTCGCTCATGGTTTTCTCGGCGTACACCTCGACCTGCCGGCCGAGTTCGGCTTCCGGGACACTGGCATCACGCAATGTGGCACTGCGCACGCGATACATGCGACCGGCGTTCACGGCCGCGAAGTACAGCCATTCACCGTCCCGCGACAGGGCGATGGAATCAACACCCGGGGTGACGTTGAATATGCCCAGCACCTGCATGGGTCGCCCGGCCACCACCGGAATCCACTCTTCCGCGGTTACCGAGGGATGCCGGTCCAGGCGGCGAACGCTCTGTCCGCCCTTCACGTCCAGCACGACCAGTGCCGGCCGCTGACCGAGCATGCTGGCGTCGGCGATGTACACAAACTCACCGCGGGCATCCACCTGGAAGTCATTGGCGTGCGAACCCAGCCCCATCACCCCGGGCGCAAAATCATGTCGAAACATCAATTCCCGGGTATCCAGGTCGAAGGCCAGGATGCGCGGTTGTCCGCTGCCGTGCACGGCGTTGTCGAGTACCCAGAGCCGGTTCTGCCGGTCGATGCGCAGGGACAGGATTTCCTGGAATGCCAGCGGCTCGGAACCGCCCGGCTGGTACGCTGCAGATGGCCACGGGACAATCTCGTCACCCGTCCACTGCACCACGTTGACCGGGGGACGGCCTTCCGGGTGCAGCGTGAAAAACACCCGCCCATCGGCTGCAACGGCAATATTGCCCGGCGGAAACTCGGTCTCTGCCACGGTTTCCAGGGCGCCGGCCGGAAACAGCGGCGTGCCGGTACGATCCGGGAACCCGGTGGTGCCGCCGCCGTAAATGAATCGCACCACCCCGGCCAGTACTGCCAACAGGAGTACCAGGCCGAAAAAGACGCGAACGAGTACGCGCATGGGTGTTACCAGTCCTCTGGCGTACGTTGCCAGAGCAATTCGGCGTTCCCCGGGGCGACATCCTCGGTTTCCAGTGCCAGCAGGCTGGCGGTATGAAATTCATGGGATCCTTGCCGGCTCCCCTCGATCAGCAGGTTGGCCAGTTCGGCGACGCAGGGAAAGTGCCCGATCAGCAGCGTATCGCCGTCCAGTTCCCGGGTCAGCCAGTCCATCACCTCGTGCACATCGGCCCCGGAAGAGAGTTCCTCGCAGAATTCAACCGTATCGAACTCCATCTCGAGGCCGGCGACCATCAGGCCAGCCGTCTGCACCGTGCGCTCGTATGGACTGCACAGTATCCGTGACACCGTTCCGACCTGCTGTCGAAACCCGTTGGCAACGATTGCCACTTCTGCCTCACCATCCTCGGTCAGGCGTCGCTCGCGGTCACTGTTTGCGCGGGGCTCGGCTTCGCCATGACGCATGATGTAAAGGATCAATGAAACGACTCCTAGCGTGGCAGCACAAATTCAACATCCGAACTCTGCAGGCGCAGCATCAGGTCCTGCAACATTTCGGATACCGGCCGATGCTCAAACAAAACCGCATGCAAGGCACCCGCCAGCGGCATGTACACGTCCATTTCCGCGGCCTTGTCGCGCACCAGGCGCAGGGTGTTCACACCCTCGGCGACTTCGCCCAGTTCGTCCACCGCTTCTTCCAGCATCTGACCCTGGCCCAGCGCATAACCCACGCGGAAATTACGCGACAGCGGCGACATGCAGGTCACCACCAGGTCACCGACACCGGACAAGCCGAGGAAGGTCATCGGGTTGGCGCCCATGTGCACCGCGAAACGACTCATTTCCGCGAGGCTGCGCGTCAGCAGGAAGCCCTTGGTGTTCTCACCCATGCCCATGGCATGCACCATGCCGGAGGCTATGGCATAAATGTTCTTCAGCGCGCCGCCGAGTTCCACCCCGAACATGTCGGTGCTGGCATACACGCGAAAATACTCGCAGGCCAGTTTGTCCTGCACTTCACGCCGCACTTTCGGATTGGTACTGGCGATCACGGTTGCCGTAGGCTGGCGCAGGGCAATCTCCTTCGCCAGGTTGGGGCCGCTCAGCACACCCACCGGCGAACCGGCACATTCTTCCTGCAGAATCTGGCTCATGAGCTTGAAACCATCAGCTTCAATCCCCTTGGTGGTACTGATGAGGATCTGGCTGGGGTTCAGGTATTGCTTGAAACTCTGGACCACTTCACGAAAAGATTTACTGGGAATCGCAACGAACACGATATCCGCCTCGCTGATGGCCTCCTGCATGTCGGTGGTCGCCTGCACGCCCGGATTCAGTTCACAGCCGGGCAGGTAGCGCGCATTGGTCCGGGTACGACGAATTTCCGCGACCACTTCCTGGCTGCGCATCCACAACCACGCCTTGTGACCTTTCTCGGTAACGATGTTCGCGATGGCAGTGCCGAAACTTCCACCGCCGATAACCGCGATCGTGCTGGATTCACTCATGCAGTGGGGCCTCCCCTCCCCGACCCGTACTCGCTGGCACCCGCACCAGTCAGCGCGGATGTAAACACCTGATAACAGTAGCATCTCCCGGGACGAATGCAGAGTGCGACCGGGGTCTGGAGATACCTGTGCATGCATCGCAGCGAGAAAGCCGAAGCATGCTAAGCGCAGACTATAACCCTGGGTAAACCCGTCGTACCGGCGCAGGCGCAAGCTGGCGTTTCCGGGATTTCGCAGTGATATTTAACGCAATCAAGCTCACATTGGTCTTTTTGATGGAGTTCTATCTATAATCTTCTGAGAGACCAATATTCGGGAATTGGCTCTTGCAGTCGCCTGTTCAGCCCGTCGGTATCACCGGATGAAAACGCCTCGGCTTTTCCAGATATTACCCCTCAGCGCAGGCCTCTGGCCCGGGATTCCCGGCGTGACACCGGGAACTTCCACTGACTGCGGCTTTCACAATATTGCAGGCACACCCCGTGCCGTGCACCGCGGTTACCAACTCCAATGACCACGATCAGGGATGTACGACCTATGACAATCAGATTCTGGATGCTGCTGGCGATCACCCTGACACTGTTCGGGAGTACCGCAACCCGTGCAGAAAAAAAAGAAAGCTGCACCGGGCCGGTCACGCTGGCAACCCTGGAATGGGAGCCGTACATCGGCCCGAACATGCCCAAGAACGGGTACGTTTATGCGCTGGTGGAAGCCGCCTTCGAACGGGTCGGCTGCAAGGTCGACGTGGCCTTCCTGCCCTGGGCGCGGGCCCTGAGCGTTTCCGAGCAGGGCGTTCGCGAGGCCCTGTTCCCGGAATACTACGATGCATCACGCGAGAGTAAGTTCGCATTTTCCGACCCGTTCCCGGGTGGACCGGTTGGCCTGTTCCGGCGCCGCGACAGCCGCATCGTCTGGCCCATGGATCCGGCCAAGAACCAGACCGAGGCATTGCGCATGCTCAAGGGCAACCGATTTGGTGTCGTGCGCGGCTACGTGAACACCAAGGAATTTGATGAAGCCGACTTTCTCGAAAAGGATGCGGCGGTCGATGATGAAATGAACCTGCGCAAACTGTACAAGAATCGCGTGCAACTGATTTTCATCGACAAGTACGTGGCCACCCACATCATGGTGACCAAGTACCCCTGGTACCTTTCGGAACTTGAATTCATGGAGCCGCCACTGGAAGTCAAAGACCTCTACGTGGCGTTTTCCAAGGCCAGCCCGAACTGGGAATCGCGCTTGAAGCAGTTCAACCGTGGACTGCGACTGATCCGCGAAGAAGGCACCCTTGGTACGATCATCGAGGAAAGCGGCTTCTAGCAGCCACTACCCCGGACAACTGTACGCCGGCGTCCACCCGCGAACTGACCGCAACTGTTCTGCCCACTGCCGGGCCGCCTCGAATTGGCCGGTCAGGCAATGCAGGTACAGGCGCACCTGCGCGTGCAGTTCGCTTTCCGAAACCTCTGCCGTCCGCAGCCAGTCGAGAGCGAGATGAAACTCGCGCTGCGCGATCGCACCAACGGCCCGGTGCCAGTTGGCCGCGGGGGAAACCTCCTCTGCATCGCGGGCAATGTCCTGGCGCCTGCCATCGCTGTCGAGCACCCACCAGACCGGCGTCTGCAACCGGGAATGGCGCAGCAACGCGTCCAGGCTGCTCAGCGCGCCCGCACTGCCCGGCCGCACCTGGTGATTGAGAATCGCCTGGAACGGAAAAAACAATGTCGCATCTTTTTGCATGCCGGCCGGCCAGTGCTGCCGGATGTATGCGGAACGGGCGAAGCGCTTTTCAGTCTGCAGGTCATCCATCCATGCAAAGTACAACTCCAGATCTGAAGGACCGGCAAAGTCCGGTTGCAGTCTTTGCGGCTGGGCATCCAGCAGCGGCGGAATCCCGGCGCTCCAGCGTTGCAGGTCGGCAGCGTCCGCGATGAACGTGGCGCTCAGCGCTGCCGGTGCCTCGAGGCCGATGCGTGCCAGTCGTGCCCGGGATGCCGGCAGATTCCAGAGTGCCGTCGCAGCAGGCGTCTCACCATTCCGTTCATTGGAGCCGGTCAGCATCCAGTTGTAATTGGCGCCGGCCCACAGCGCACAGTCGGCATAGACATCACAAAAGCCGCGCACGATGGCCAGCATCGACGCCACGTTCATCTGGTCCACGGGCAACCAATAGGTAAACAGCCCCCCGGGGTTGAGCGCCGACTTCACCAGCGCAAAGTACTCGCGGGTGTACAGGTTGACCACACCACGCGCGCGCGGCGGCGGTGGCTCGCTGGTGACAAGGTCATAGCGCTGCGGCGGTGCGTGCAGGAAGAATCGTCCATCTTCCACAAACACCCGCGTACGCGCATCGTGTAACGGACTCGCGTCATCGCCATGCGCGATTTCGCTGGTCGCGAGAATATCAGCCGAAACATCCACCACATCGAGTTGCTGCAGTCCCGGAATGGCCAGCAACGCCGATGCCGTCGTGCCAAGTCCGTAACTGACCAGCAGCGCGGAACGCAATTCCGGATGCACGGCGGCTGGCCACCAGGCAAACAACTCCATGTAACGGCGACTGTCTGCCGTGTTTGCCGACATGGAAAAACCGTCAGTCACCTGCCGGTAAAACCAGGGCTTGCCGAGAAAGTCACGCCGCAGGTACTGCAGCGTTTCGCCGCGACCGTGGCGCACCAGCACGGTGTGGGATCCGTCCCGATGGCGAAACTTTTCCGTGGCCCGGGCAAGGTGCTCTTCCTCCAGTTGCGATGGCAACTGCATCATCGGCACGGCCAGCGCAATCATGACTGCGATCGCAACACCACGGGAGCGCCAGCCGCCCAACGCAGGCAGGAGCAGTATGCCGATCAGCAGGTACACAGCGGCAAAAACCTGCAGGGTCCATTGCATGCCCAGCAAGGGCAAGAACAGGAACGCCGCCAGCACACTGCCAGCCACCGCACCCAGCGTATTGCTGGCCAGCCACACTGCGCCGGCACCCGCATCGCTACGCAAATCATGACGGATGAGGCCGCCGATGGCGGTAAACAGGGCACCGGACAGGAATGCCGGCAGACACACCAGGCGGGCGGTCAGGACCAGCGTGTCGCCCGATGTGACAAACCAGTAGCGATCGGCACCGGCACTGACGGGCGCAAAGAACCAGTAGCTGAGCACCACGGCACCGGCACTGAGCGCTGCCAGCAGCCATGCGATGCGCGCCCCGGCATCGCGCCACACGAACAGCACTGCGGCCACCAGCAGGCTGCCCAAGCCGCCGGCCGCCAACAACAGGGCCAGCATGACGGCAAATGTCAGCGCGGAATTGATCACGTAGAGGTGCAGAAAACGGAACCAGGTCACTTCCAGGCCCAGCAGCGCCAGTCCGCAGAGCAGGCTGGCCAGCAGGAGATGAACCGGCAGGAGTGCGGAGCCTGCACGGGGTGGTGTCGTGTCAGAAAGAATCGCCGGGGCGCTATCCGCATCAGCCTGACCGGAACCTGGCTGCGCCACAGTTGCACAGCGCCAGGCGCACAGGATGGCCACACCGCTGAACAGCAGTCCCGCAGCGGCCGCACCGGGTATGCCGAAACGCGGAATCAGCAGGAACTCGCACACCAGTGCACCGCCCACGGCGCCCAGTACATTGCCGCCATACAGCAGACCCAGGCGCACACCGTAGTGCTGACCCGAAAACTGCGCGGCGGCACGTAACCAGAGTGGCAGGGTTGCGCCCATGGCCCCGGCGGGCAGCGCGAACAGCGCAATGGCCAGCACCACCCGCAGCCCATGCAACAGCGTGGGAACTTCCCGGAAGGCGCCCAGGCCGGTGGCAATCACACCCGCCAGGTAGGGCAGGAGCAGAACCAGCAGGAAGGCGGATACGGCTGCGGCGGCCTCCACCCGCATGAACGTACGGGCCGGATGCAGGATGAGTCGGTCACGGCGCAGCACCCACAGCGCGCCGCCACCCAGGCCCAGCATGAACCCGGCCAGCACCGCGGCACTGGCCCACTGGGTGACCCCCAGCGCCAGGCTGGCAACCCGGAAAAACAGGGTTTCAAATAACAGCGCGGCAGCGCCACTGAACAGCACCACGCAAAGCGAAAAGAGGCGCAGCGACAAACTGCCGCGTGGCGCAATCAACACGGCGGTAGCGTCGACCGGGGCAGCCAAGCCTATTTCACTACAGTGAAGGTCTTGTGAATCAATTCGCGATCACCCTCGAACACGTAGAAGTGCCAGGCGCCGGGCGATATCTCCCACGCTTCGGCAAACTGAAATGCCATGACGTGGTAGCGCGAACGGGGATTGAGTTCCTGGCTGATCTCAATCTTGTCCATGTGCTTTCCGGTTTGCGGATTGCGCAGTCCCGGGGTCAGGAACAGCAGTTTCACATTCACGGGACGCCGCGCGCCCGGGCCGGCCAGTTTGTACCGCAGGCCGAACTTGACCCCGACCTTGGCCGGGATGAACGCCGTCTCGGTGATGGGCTCGCGTTCCTGGTAGGACTGCGCGCTGAGCGCCTGTTCCTCGAGGTCGGACGCCGGCAGCGTCGCATTGGCCTCCAGCGTCACGCGGTTCTGAAACACCCCATACTCGAGGTTGATGACTTCGATATCATCCTGGGCCGACAGCGGCTGGTAGGTTTTCAGTTCCGGCAGTTCGGGATACAGATTCTTCCCGCCCGGTGGCGTCAAATCCAGCGGGCGCGGCGCATCCTCTGCCTGCAGCGCAGGCGCCGCCAGCAGCGGGATCAACATCAGTAGGGAAACAGCAAAGCGCATCGGCCGGCCTCATTCGTTCATCTGCAACGGGCGGCCAGAGTATAACAAGATGATTACGGGGTGATGACAGGCGACGGATGCTTCCGCGGGTCTGGGCGTAAGCACCCGTCGCTGCCCGCTGGCTTACTTCAGGCGAATGACAGCCAGGTTCTTCTCGATGGTCGACGGGCCTATGCCGCGCACCTGCGCCAGGTCTGCAGCCGACTTGAACGGACCGTGTTCCTCGCGGAAGTCGATGATGGCCTGTGCGCGGCTCATCCCGACTCCATGCAGCAGGTCGGCCAGTTCCTCGACATCCGCCGTATTGACGTTGACCGCCAACGCCTGCTGCACGGTTGCGTCTGCGGTGGCAGGCTCGGCAGCCGCATGCGCAGCGCTGCCGGACAGCAGAAACAGCGCCACCATTGCGCTGCTGATCAGGTTGTGGATGTTCATGTTTTCCTCCTTGGATTTGTGAACGGGTGACATCCGTGTCCGATGTGGACGCCGGAAATAGTACGCACGGTCACAGGAGAGGCATGTAGGAAATCAAACACGACGCATGTCATCCGCATGGGACGCGGGCGACAGACGAAGAACAGTCGTGTCGTTAAGAACAGAAAATCACCGGCAGGCACACGGCATCAGTTGCCGCTATTCGCCTTCCAGTCCCTGGATCGGTCGCACCCGCCCCCACTCCTTGCAGCCGGGACAGCGCCAGTGCAGTTCGTGCCCGGAAAACCCGCAATGCTGGCAACGATAAGCGGGCTTTTGCTCCAGCAGCTGGTCGGTCAGCCCAAGCAGGATCTCCAGGCTCTCGCGCGCGGATGCATGTGCGCTGCCCAGTTGCAGTTCGATGAGTTGCCGCAGACCCCGGATGGACGGCCGGCGTTTCAGCTGTCCGGCGATAAAATGGGCGACCAGATTGTCATCGCCTTCCTTGCGCAGGATGTCTGCCAGCGCCAGCACTGCGGACACGGTGGGCCGTTCCTCGACGCAGCGCCGCAGTGTCGCCACCAACCGTTCTTCCATGCCGCCTTCATTGCAGCAGTGCACGAGTTTGCCAATGCTTTCGGAAACAAAGTCCGGTGCCATCTCCAGCAAAAGTTCCAGTTCGTCCACGGCAGCCGGATAGTTTTCTTCCCGACTTTCGAGTTCTGCACCCAACAGGTAGGCCCGGGCACAGTGCGGGTCTGCTGCACGCGCCTGGCGCAGTTTCTGGCGGACGCGCGCCTGGTTGCCGGCCGCCAGCGCTTCCACGGCGATCTCGCAATAAAAATGCGCCATGACCGGGGCCACGTCTGCATGCCCGCGTTTCAACAGGCGGGTCGCGGTCAGGATGGCGTGCTCCCAGTCACTCTCCTGCTGATAGATCACCAGCAATTGCTGCAGCGCCTCGTCCTGTTCGGCAGCCGGGGCGTTGTCATAGACCTCCTGCAGAAGGTCCTCGGCGCGCCCGAGAATGCCCGCAGCCTGGTAGTCCAGGGCCAGTTCGACCTTGACCCGCGCCGGCCAGGGATCCTTCAGTTCGGGGCTTTCCAGGACGTTCTGGTGGATCTGTATCGCCTTGTCCGATTCCCCACGACGCCGGAACACGCTGCCCAGGGCCAGGTGCGTGTCTATGGTATGCGTGGATACGGCCAGCGAACGGACAAACGACTCGACCTCGTCATGCGATTTGTCGCGCAACAGGTAGGCGAGTCCGGGTGCGTAATCGATGCCGCGTTCAGCAGCCGGGACGCGTGGCTGGCTGCGCTCGCGCTGGCGTTCCTGGTGTCCCAGCCACCAGCCGATGCCGATGGCAATCACCAGCACGGGCAGCAGCATCAGGTCCATCAGTTCGCCGGGGTGTCACCCGCCGTCTGGGCGGCGGTGGACGCCTTGCCAAGCTTGCGCGAAAGCATCACGTTGCCGGTTTTCAGTCGCAGCGCCACGCCCAGCGTGAACAACATGCCGCACAGCCCGCCCGCTGCAAACGAGGCCAGAATCCAGACGGAAATACTGAGTGCCGGTAGCTGCACGAAAAAGAGGTCCAGGGGTACCGGCGTGGTGTTCCGAAACGTGAAGAGCATGCCGGCAACAATCACTGCCAGCAGGATCAGGAGATAAAGTAATCGAATGATGATTTTCACAGGCCGAACCCTAAACCGGTTGTCAGTGGGAAGCAAAGCATACGGAACGGGTCCGCATGCCGCAGCATACAGATAAAATCATCCAAATGAATAGCTTACGCGTCATCCGGCTCGTCAGCGTCGGTCGACAGTTCCTGCCGGATCGGCTTGCCCGCGATACGACTCTGGTTGACGCGGTCACGCAACTCCTTGCCAGGCTTGAAGTGCGGTACGTACTTGCCGGTCAGCGCCACGGCCTGCCCGGTCTTGGGATTGCGCCCGGTGCGCGGCGCCCGGTAATGCAGCGAGAAGCTGCCAAAGCCACGGATTTCTATGCGTTCGCCAGTAGAAAGGCTGTTGGACATGTGCTCGAGCATGGTTTTCACCGCCTGCTCCACGTCTTTCTGCGATAACTGCGATTGCCGGGCCGCAATGCGTTCGATCAGCTCCGACTTGGTCATTACACGCCCTCATTCAGCTCTGGCGACCGGCCAGCTCATCGCAAACCGGCCGCCAAATACAGCCGATTACGTGTTGTCGTCTTCCTGACCGCCCTCTGCTGACTCTCCCTTGTCCAGCTGGGCCTTGATCAAATCACCGATCGTGATCGGTGCAGAGCTGGTTTCAACTTCACGGGCTCCGTGATCGCGAACCGCACTCTTCTCTTCATCCATTTCACGCGCCTTGATCGACAGGCTCAGTGAACGATTCTTGCGATCTATGCCGATAATCTTGACCGACACCTCTTCGCCTTCCTTCAGGACGTTGCGGACATCCTCGATGCGCTCGCGGCTGATATCAACCGCCTTCAGCGTACCTTCAACTTCAGTATCCAACTGAATAATAGCAGCTTTTGCGTCAACCGCCCGGACTGTTCCGGTTACCAGGCTGCCCTTGTCATTGGCGGCAACGTAGGCACCGAAAGGATCGCTGTCGAGTTGCTTGATACCCAGAGAGATACGTTCACGTTCAGGGTCAATCGAGAGGACCACGGTTTCGATCTCGTCACCCTTCTTGAAGGCCCGAACCGCGTCTTCACCGGCTTCCTGCCAGGACAGGTCGGACAGGTGT